>JANYFS010000631.1 GCA_025359705.1 Deinococcales bacterium
TCCAAGACGTTAAATCCTCGGCCCTTCAACGATTGATGTAAATTCTCGCATTGCCAGCGCCTAGCATAATGCCGTAAACCTTCCTGATGTCGTCCCTGATAGGCCAAATACAGCATTGAACCATCCAAACACCGTGTCGCCATCACCCGCAGCTTCACTCCATACAGTTTCATTGCTTTATGCCAGGTAACTACTCAGGGTGGGGACTTGTGGATGTAGAAAGAGTAGAGTAGTCCCACTATCGAACCTACACGCTGCCCCAACTGCATCTTGCTCGAGAAGCGAATCCAAGATCTCGAGGGGCAGCTTGCTTTGGTTCTGAAACGGCTTGTGGAGCTTGAGGCTCAGTTAGGGCAAAACAGCAAAAACTCGCATCAACGTCTTGGAGCTAAGATGGCACCTGACGGGCCAGCTCCGCCCCCCAGCAAAGACGATCCCAACAAACCCGCTGTCTTGGCCCAACTACGGCACCTCGCGGGCCGGGCCGCCCCAAAAGTGAAAGAGTCAAATCTACCCGCTCGAGTGGGGGTCAACTCGGTCATAAGGGTCACACACTCGAGATGAGTCTTACTCCAGATGACGTGATTCAACTTCCTTTGAGTGGACACTGTGCTTGTGGGCATTCTTGGGGTGAAGTCCCTGTAGATCAGTATTTCGCTAGGCAAGTACACGACCTTCCCCAACCCCGCTTACAGGTCACTGAATACCAAGTGGAAGTCAAAACCTGTCCTTGCTGCGCAGGGCAACAACAGGCTGATTTTCCCATCCATGTACCAGGCCAAGTCCAATACGGCCCCCGTGTCTATGCCCTCACCGTTTATCTCAATACTGCCCACTTCATTCCACTGGAACGAACAGGAGAGATCTTAGGATCTGTGTATGGAGCCAAACTGAGTGATGGAACCATCCAATCTGCCCTCGAGCGTTGCTACAACACCCTCGAGGGCTTTGAAAGTCAACTCAAGACAGCATTAATGAATCAAGCGGTACTGCACACGGATGAAACGGGTTGCAAGGTCAGTGGAACAAACCACTGGATTCATGTGGTCAGCTCAGCCAAACTGGTCTACTACGGATTTCACACCAGTCGAGGTACAGTAGCGATTCGGGATATGAATATTCTGACCGATTACACGGGATATTTGGTGCATGACTTTTGGCAACCGTACCTCGCTTTACCCGCAAAACACGTTTTTTGCAATGCCCATTTACTGCGGGAATACCGCAATCTTGCTGAGCGTCATGGACAACTCTGGGCAGGAGAATTACGTACTGCTTTACGTGAGGTTTATCACCAACATAAGGAGGGAACTTTAACCCTCGAGGGGAAAGCGCGTTTCTACACAGAGTTCAATGCGTTGGTTTCGCGGGCATTGCTCGAGAATCCTGAACAACCTAAAGTCTTAGGGGAGGGTGGCAAATACAAGAAAGGGGCTGCCAAACAAACCAAGGGTAGAAACCTTGCCTTGCGGTGTCAAGAACATGCGCTCGAGATGTTGAGCTTTTTAGAAGATCCCGAAGTACCGTTTGACAATAACCCAGCGGAACAAAACATTCGGATGGTGTGTATTAAACGGAAAGTATCAGGGGGATTTAGAACGGTGACAGGGGGTGAGATCTTTTGCCGCATACGGAGCTATATTGCCACCTTACGAAAACAGGGATTACGTGTTTGGGATGGTTTGGTTAGCCTGTTTCAAGGTGACGTTCTTATGCCCGACTTCTCGTGCTGAGTAGTTAACCTGAGTTCGGGTTAAAGTTATTTGCAAACTCTAAAGCAATGGTTCGGAAGGTTTAGGCCATTTTAACCCCCAGATTTAACACGTCTGAGATGCGATTTCGGAATTTATCCCAAGTTCCTCGCAAAGGCAACGCTACAAAAATCCGCTGAGCCAATACCTCGTTGTAGGCTCGGCGTTTTGCGTCCTCCATCCGAAATACAAACCCTTCCTTACCCCCCACATGTGCCTCCAGTTGCTCCGCTCGAGTCAGGTTCACGCTCAAAAAGGACATGTTCCAATGAAACTCGAGTGCTGCACTCTGTCGGGATTGGCAACTCAATAAACCTCCATGCTGTTTGGCATCTCGAAAAGGAAATTCCATCTCAAAACGCGCTCGGTAACACTCCATCACCTTCTGAGCAGG
>JANYFS010000006.1 GCA_025359705.1 Deinococcales bacterium
TTTTCGGGGCGGTCTGCAACAATGGCTTCGGTGGTGAGGATCAGCGCACCAATCGAGGCGGCATTTTGCAAGGCCGTGCGGGTCACTTTGGCGGGGTCAACGATGCCTGCGGCGATCATATCGTCCACATACTCGCCGTTGGCGGCATTGAAACCGAAACGGGGTTTATCGCTAGCGATGACCGCATTGACCACAACGCTGCCTTCGAAGCCTGCGTTGAAGGCAATTTGACGGCTAGGCTCCTCGAGCGCACGCATCAGAATCCGCGCACCGGTGGCTTCGTCGCCCTCGAGGGTGGCTGCAAATTCACGTACCGCAGGGATCACGCGCAAGAGGGTGGTTCCGCCGCCTGCCACAATGCCTTCTTCCACAGCCGAACGCGCGGTGGAAAGGGCATCTTCATAGCGGTGCTTCTTCTCTTTGAGTTCGGTTTCGGTGGCTGCACCCACGCGGATCACGGCAACGCCACCCGACAATTTCGCCAAACGCTCTTGGAGTTTCTCTTTGGCGTAGTCGCTGTCGGTATTCTCGAGTTCGTTTTTGATTGCGCCCACTCGAGCTTGAATATCTTCGCTGCTACCGTAGCCATCGATGATGGTGGTGTTGTCTTTGGAAATGCGGACGCGCTTGGCACGGCCCAACATCTCGAGGGTGACATTCTCGAGCTTATAGCCGAGGTCTTCGGTCACAAGGGTTCCGCCAGTGATGGCAGCAATATCGCGCAACATTTCTTTGCGGCGATCTCCAAAACCAGGGGCTTTAACGGCGGCAATGTTCAGGGTTCCGCGCAATTTGTTGACCACCAAGGTCGCCAAGGCTTCGCCTTCCACGTCTTCTGCCAAGATCACCAAAGGGCGACCCGTTTGGGCCACTTTCTCGAGAACAGGCAAGAGTTCTTTGAGATTCTGGACTTTTTTCTCGTTGATCAGAATGTAGGCTTCCTCGAGGACGGCCTCCATGCTTTCGGTGTTGGTGACGAAGTAGGGGCTGATGTAGCCCTTATCAAACTGCATCCCTTCCACTACGTCCACTTCGGTGTTCAGACCTTTGGACTCTTCAACGGTGATCACGCCTTCTTTGCCCACTTTTTCCATGGCGGCGGCAATTTCGGCACCGATTTCAGGATCATTGGCAGAGATCGAGGCTACTTCTTCGATGGCTTTGCTGTCTTCGACGGCTACCGACAATTTACGGATTTCGGCAATGGCAACCAGCACGGCTTTGTCAATCCCGCGTTTGAGGGCCAAGGGGTTTGCACCCGCTGCCACGTTACGCAGACCTTCTTTAACCACAGCCTGACCCAACACGGTGGCGGTGGTGGTACCGTCTCCGGTGATGTCGTTGGTTTTGGAAGCGACTTCTTTCAGCAACTGAGCGCCGATGTTCTCGAGCTTGTCCTCGAGTTCGATTTCTTTGGCAACAGTAACGCCGTCTTTGGTGATGGTGGGGCTACCGAATTTTTTCTCGATGACCACATTGCGACCCCGTGGGCCAAGGGTCACTTTTACAGCGTTAGCGACTGCGTTTACACCACGCTCGAGGGCGCGGCGGGCTTGTTCGTCAAATACCAGTTGTTTAGCCATGATGTAATCTCCTTACAAGATTGTGTGGGTATTCATGAAAAATGAACCCCGTTTTAGTTAGGGTGACTCGAGGGTTAAGCTTTCTCGAGATTAAGATTTAAAACTCGAGGGTATTAGTCAACAACGACAGCGAGAATATCGCGTTCGTTGAGAATGGTGTACTCGTTGCCATCAAATTCCACGGTGGTTCCGCCGTATTGGGCGAATACAATCACATCACCTGGTTGGACATCCACGGGAACCCGTTTGCCGTCCTCGAGCATTTTACCATTTCCGACGGAAATCACTTTTCCGCGTACAGGCTTTTTCTCGGCGCTATCGGGCAAAAACAGTCCGCCTTTGGTGGTGCTTGCTTCTTTGATGGTCTCGATGACCACACGGTCTCCTAAAGGTTTCAGCATAATATAGTTCCTCCATGTGCGGTTATGCACGTACTCGCTTGATTGGCTCTCACAACAGGTGAGTGGTGCTTGGCAAGGCAGTTATGTCTCGGCTTGCTCCTTTAGCTATTATAACCAGACTCACCCATGTGTCAATAACCCAACTACAAGATGTGAGTCTGATGCACTCAAGTTTGCCCAAAACCAAGTAGAATCACAACACTCGAGCGGGCTACCTCTTCAATCCAGGCGAACTCCACACCAACTCTAGACCAACCCAAGCTCGAGTCCAGCTCAAATCCAGCTCGAGTCCAGCTCAAATCAGCGCCACCTCTCATCTAAACCTTTAAAATAGGAACCAGTTGATCCTGTACCCTATCCCTCGAGATCCCTCGAGAAAATCCCTCGAGATCTTAAGCGCTAAAGTCAACCTCGAGTCCCAGCACAAATCTAACCCCAACCCATTACCGGAGGCTGCATGAAACGATCCGAAGAATA
>JANYFS010000256.1 GCA_025359705.1 Deinococcales bacterium
GCCCCAATTTTTGAAAGGTATGTGCCACTCAGCAACCTCGAGCCAGAAACCGCCGTAGTGTCCAGTCATAAGAGCCATAATCTCGAGCCGTATACCAACCTACTCGAGCGGTATTTGGCAGGCCAGATGAGCGATGCCCAATTTCAAGGCAGCTACGTCAATATGTTCCGTGACGACGCTTCTTTGCGCTCGAGCGAAGAATTTGAACTGCTTTCCAAGCTCTTTGGCGACCCCGATGCCTACCACGGCGGCCTGCACCAACTGGTTCCCGCCACCCAATTTGTAGATATGCGCGGCGCAGCGGGAACTTTGCTCGAGCAGTTGCGGGCGCTGTAAGCGTATCCCAAAATTACTTTTTGGATTCATGCCCCACTTTTCTCGAGACTACCAAAAAGATGAGATAGGGGCAGTCTTAGATCCTTCCAGTACGTACAATCTAAACTTGAACCTATAGCGCTAAGCACTGAGATGGATACACATGTTCGAGATGTGATGAGGATTTTCGCGTGAGAAAAGATTTACCAAGAATCATTCGAGGTATTTTTGTGTTGATCATTTCGAATTGCGCTATACCTGCAAAGTAGTTCAATATGCTATAAAACCAATTTTTAAAGCCAATTCTTCTGTCACTTCTTTTAAGGTGAGCCTGATTTCGGGTTCATCTTTTTTGATGACTCCTCTAATCTGAGGCTTCAATCTCAGAACCGAAGGGAAAGCGACTGAGTCGGCTACGCCGATACTCATCCAACCCTTCCAGAGCGCCAATTGTGCTAAATTAAGATAAGTTTCTATGAAGTTCTATGAGGTTCTATGGAGAATTCCTTAACGACGCATGGTCGGTGGCTGTCACTTCCTTTTGATCACCCTATTCTCGAGCGGGTACGTACCCGTTTTTTGCCTTGGGAAACGTTGCTCGAGGAACTTGAGCAGCGTTTCCCCTTCAGTGGTTATGTGGATGTCCATCATGGTTTACTTTCGGGACGGATTTTTTGGCAAGATGGTCAAGACAAGGGCGCTATTATGCAAGAGCGTAGCCCCAGGGCCACCGTCACCGACCTGTGGTGGCAAGTACAGTCGGATGATCTAATCTCGAGTTCGCACGATACCGAAATCAGTGTCTTTTCTCTCGAGCCAGCACTGGCCTCCTTGGTTTTTCAGAGCAGCTTCAGCGACAGTGCTATTTTGGAAGGTTCTTTGCAAGACAACCTTTCCAAACTGACCAGCCAAGGTTTTACAGGGGTTTTGAGTGCTAGGAGTACCAGCGGAAAAGCCAGCCTTTTTTGGCAACAAGGCCAAGTGGTTCAGCGCCTTGGAAGTTCGGATAGCCAATTGGGTGATGTCCGATTGATTGAAGTTTTTCCCGCTCAACCTTATCAGGCCGCGAATGTGCAATCGCTAGCAACAGCTTCAATACCTTCAACACCTTTACCTGAAAATGTAGGTTTGGGTGAACCCTCGAGCGCTGGCACTCCTCCAGATAGCACCCAACTGGTAGGTTTTTGGAACACTGCTTTGGCACTTAGTGGCAGTTCGTCAGCGCTCGAGGGAGCCTGGCGCTCAAGCGCTATGGAACTCAACGATGAGCATCCCTGTCTCGATCCCTTTGCCGATGAAGTGCGGATCGAAGGCAACCGCTTGGTGCTGAGCAGCGAAGTCCCTTTCGAGGAATTGCAGTCGGCTTTGCGGGACGCTTACCGCATGACTCTCGGCAAAGCGGGTATCAATGCCAAGGGTTTGGATTTGGCAGGTTTAAAACAACAGCAAAGCGCCATGTGGGTTTTGTCGGGTATTGATGAGGTGTTGGCTTGAACGGGATGCAATTGAACCCTGCGAATCCTGCGAACTTGAGCGGGATCAGCTCGAGCGCATATCACTCGAGGAATACTTTTCAAAGTAGGGTTCCATGCAGAATTGCCCAGGTCTAGTCAATCTCGCCAAGCAAACGTTGTCTTCATTGCCCATAACCCACACCCGATAACCCAGCATATTGGGACAACTATCACAGAACGGGATATACTAAAAACCGATTCTGAAACTTCGAGAGGAGGCTGACCACGCGCCATGAATAATTTCACTGTACTCTTGGTCGATAAACCCACGGATGCCGAACTGCTCGAGCGACTTTGCCAGCGGTTACAGACGGCTTTCAAACTTTCCGAGGAGCAAGCGCGGGCGCTGGC
>JANYFS010000037.1 GCA_025359705.1 Deinococcales bacterium
GCCGATGGCGGTCAGAGCGGACAGGCTGAGGCTTGTTTGCAGGTTCAGACCGCACGCCTCGCCATCACCAAATCCAACACCCCCACTGTTGGCTTGGTTCCTGGAAGCACCTACGCCTCGACCATCACGGTGAACAATACCGGAACCGCAGACGCGGTCAATGTGGCAGTCAGCGATCTGATTGGCGCGAATGGGAACCAGTTTGTAAACTTTGGCAGCGGTAACTTTACGGTTACCAATTCCACAGGTGGCAGCGTGATTGCCAACGGCACTGTAGCCGTGGGTGCAAACACCGTGACCACCACCCCTGCTACCGTGACCATTCCCGCAGGCGGCAAGCTGACCTTTAACCTGACCTCGAGCATTCCCGCTGGAGCGCCCTCAGGTGACTACTGTGACGTTGCCCGCTTCACCTCGAGCAACAGTGTGCCTACTAGCGGTGAGGCCCGCGCCTGTGTGACGGTCATCGCCTTTGCCGCAATTCAAACCAGCATGGTAGACACTCAAGATCCAGTAACTCGAGGCAACGACCTTACCCTCTCGACTATCTTGTCCAACGAACCCGCCTCCAACGAAATCCTCAACGGTGGTCAGCTCGTATATGTGTTCGGAACCCAAGGCAACGACACTATCACCCCTGGACTGTTCCCAGTCAAGAGCGTTCAGATATTCTTTGACGCTAATCCTACCCGTAACCCAGAGGGCTTGATTATCTCCGACCAGACTCATGCTGGTGCAGTTCTACTCACCGTAGGCACCGATTACACGGTGGACGCGACTAACCCCACCGGACGCCAAGTCATCACCTTCTTGCGTCAACTGCCGATCAGCGCAGCCTTCTTCGTGCTGCACACCGTCAATGTGCCAGCAGCCATCCCAGCTCGCCAGTACCAGTCCAACTTGGATTGGAAGCCTATAGGCAAAACCAGTGCTACGGTTTACCAAGCCTTCGACAACGAACCCACCACCATCCTGCCTTAATTCAATATCGTAGGTAGTAAGTAAAATGGCCCCTCACGGGGCCGTTTTTATTTTGTCTCTAAGTTCCTAAGTTCCTAAGTTCCTCCCAGTTATGTTTCAGATATTCTCGCAAAGCTCGAAATTTTCCACGTCTTGAATAGGAACTTTCTTTGTCTTGGCCCAACAGCAGCACCTATCTTGACCCTAAAGCAGCACCTTACGGGCTTGGTCGCTCACGGGCTGGGCCGCTGTCTTGGCCCGTTGGTCGCTGTCAGATTTAGAAAATCTCTAAATTTGACATGGGAGCTACTTAACAGCGGTAGTTCACTGAGATGATCCCGCATAGGGCAGGGCGATGCTTTAACGATTTATGGAGCAGTTATCCGTGATCCGTTATACGTTTCGAGCGTGATCACACTATCGTGTTTCAGACGAACGAATCCTATTTTGAGTAGCGTGATTGACCCGTTGACTACCCTGACCCATGCTCTAATCTTTATGACCATGCTCGAGATGAATGACGCACAACGAACCATGGATACTTATTTAAACATTCTATTTAAACATCCTGCTCGAGCCTAAGCTTGGATGCGCCTTTCCTGAGCCGCTCGAGCAGATTTTGGCTGTGCCACAAGGCTAAACCGCCCATCAGCACCAGCGAAATGAGGGCCGCTGCATAATGCCCATACAGCAGCAAACCCATCGGCAAAAACAATGCCTCGAGGCGATAAGCCCAACCAAAATCTCCACCAGAATCTTTAGTGTTAAGCTTGGGGGCGAATTTTCCAAACAGCCACGAAATCAATACCCCCACCCCAAACCAAGCCACAAAATTT
Source organism: Deinococcales bacterium (assembly GCA_025359705.1). Lineage (GTDB taxonomy): Bacteria > Deinococcota > Deinococci > Deinococcales > Deinococcaceae > JACMOA01. Next base: position 1,797 of record JANYFS010000037.1, read on the forward strand.
TGCAAGGGTACGTTGTAGTACAGGCTCGAGCCATTCCAGACCCAATAGTGCTGCTGCGCGGTCATCATTGGCTCGAGGGCAATGTCCCAGACCACCAGCAAAGCGCCCGTCCAAAAAGGCTTGCCCTTTGCCATCACATGCGCCGATAGGGTCATGGCCCACCAACCCAGCGGAACCAGCAGCGGAACCCCCCATAAGGTCGGTTGCGGCGCGGTGTAGCTGTACGCACCAAAGGGAAACCCCGTCCTCGAGCCAAGCAGTTCCACCGCCAAGCCCAGCCCAAAGGTGAACAACGCCAACAGCAGCGCTCGAGGGCCGATCTTTTGCCAAGCCCACAGCAGCGCACCCAGCGCCAGAAAACAGGTGGACAGCGTACCCAACAGCGGGAAGCCCTCGTTCCATAGTGGCACAGGAATTTTGAGCAAGGCAAAAAGTGCGATGCAGCCCACCCAAGGTTTAAAAGCAAGGGCCAGTTTTTGCGCCCGTTTCACCGCCAGCGGGTGCAAAAACAGCAGCAAACCCTGCACCACCAGCAGGTTGGTGATCAGGAAAAAAACCGCTTCCTCGAGGGGTAAACCAAAAGGGCGGATGTTAAACGACAGCTCCCTCGAGATGTCCCAAATTCCCCAAGTACCGATAGCAAGCGTGTCGGTGATCCACAGGTAGACCGTGGGCGGCAGCAGCCCCCACCAAAAGGCTTTGCGGTTGCTGAGGATCAGGTCGCCGCCAAAGACCCACTGAAACGCGATGATCGGGCAAGCCCAAGCCAGAATCAGGCCCATGTAAAAGCCGTGTGGAACGAAAAGCAACGCCGCGCCAATCATACTGAGTAGGCCGAAGAAACCCAGTCCAATCCAGCGGTGGAGGGGGTTTCCCGCTCGAGAAGACCCCTCGAGGGGGTTGTTTAAAGATTTCTCGCTCGAGGGGATTCTTCTAAGTAATAAAAAAAGCCATAAGCCTACAATCAGGCACTGCAAAACAAAAAACAAGTGTTCTTCAAAAGGAACATAGCCAATGGTAAATAGAACCCGCTCTGGAGGATAATTCCAAACCCCTTTATAAATCAAATAGTTATCCCAAGGTGTGGTGTACAGCGTAGCAATAATCGGCATCAACCAAAAAAACCCCCAAGCCCAACGATTCTGTGAACGATAATCCCCCACCACAGCCCGCCCCCGCCGCAGCTCGAGCCAAGTGATAAAGGCCAAGATCAGCAGTAAAGGAAAGGTGAAGATGTAGTGGTATTGGAGATAGGTCATTTTAGTTAGGAGGGTGTTTAAGAGGGTAAGTTGTTGCTCGAGGGCGAGAGGGCGAGAAAACGAGAGGGCAAGAAAACGAGAGTAAGAGAGTAAGAGAGTAATAAAAAGATCTTTTAATCTTTTAATCTTTTGTAGGGGCGGGCCGCTGGCTCGCCCGCTCGCATGTACATAATAAACTCCCTCGAGTCACCCATCTTTAAAAAGGAACATACACATTGAAAGGGTGGGATTATCTTGGTATATTTGGACGGGTTTGAAACCCGCGTGCTATCTTGGCCCAACTGCGTCACCTCACGGGACAGGCCGCTTCGCATAATTACCTACAAATTATTTGAATCATTTTTAATACTAAATCTTTAACGAATAACGAACAACGAGCAACCTAAAAAACAAACCCCTACCGAATCTTCTTCTCGAGGGACTTCAACACCACCCTCGCCGCATTTCGACCACTGGCCCCCATAATACCGCCGCCAGGGTGGGTGCTGGCTCCTGTCAAAAACAGACCCTGCACGGTGGGCCAACGGTATTCGCTGGCTCCCAAAAAGGGGCGCAGGGCAAACATTTGATCGAAGGACATCTCGAGGTGCATCACATTGCCCCGAAACAACCCCAAGTTTTGCTCGAGCCACAGCGGGGTTTGCACCAGTTCGCCCACAATTTGATCGCGGGTTCCTGGGGCGTAGTGTTCAAAGGCGTTTAGGATGTTTTCTCTGGCCTCGAGGGTACGGGTTTGCCAACTTCCCGTTGCCAGTTGGTAGGGGTAATACTGCGCCCACAACCACAAAACTTCGCCCCCTGGGGGGGCAAGGCTGGGGTCAACTGCGCTAAAACTCATGGCGATGATTGGCGGGTCTTTGGTCGGCTCGCCTGCCAAATATTCGCCATAAGCTTTGGCAAGCTGTCGCTCGTTTTTGATCAATAAACCCAAGCCCACCCGACTTTCGATTCCTTGATGACTGCGGTACTTCACTTTCCCCTCGAGGGCCAAGCGCAAGACCATGCCAAATCCATTGCCCACCCGCACCCGTTTGGCCCCTTCTGGCACATGGCTATCAGGGAGCATGGCTACGGTTTGCAAAACGTGGGTTCCCGAAACCACCACCTTTGAAGTATATTTTTCGCCACCCTCGAGCTGAATGCCTGCGGCTTTGTCACCGTTCAGCAAGATCTTTTCCACTGGGGCGCTGACATGAACGTGCGCCCCATGTGCCTCGAGCATCCGTTTGAGCGCTTTGGTTAGACCCCCCGAACCGCCCTTGGGCCGCGCCACTCCACCGATATGGTAGAGCGGATGCCACAATAAAAAAGGTGCACTCAAAGCCTCGCTCGGCGGTGGCCCCGACTGGGCTGCCATCCAACTTAAGGGGGCATGAATGCGCTCTTCGCTGAAATACTCTTTGGCAACCTCGCCGTAAGGCCGCAAAATGGTGGTCAAGCGGTTTTGCCAATCCTTCTCGAAGCCACTGCCCACAATCAATTTACGCCCCAACTCGAGCGGCCCTGGCACACTGAGAAAGGTTTCATTGACCGCTTTGGCAAAGGGCAACCAATCGCTGTAAAAACGGTTGTAGGCTTCACCCTGACCAAAAAGTCGCTCAAGGCCATCGGCAGTTTTTTGCACGCTGCGCCAGACAAACCAAGGGGTTTCCCCATCCGAACAATGAAACAACGGGTCTAGCTCGAGGTATTCCAGCCCAAAGCGTTTCAGCTCGAGTTCCTCCACAATTGGAGTCATCCGA
>JANYFS010000071.1 GCA_025359705.1 Deinococcales bacterium
ATTACCTGGCACAATCGCCAAAATCTCAAAGATACGGCCCGTTCCCACCTCGAGGGCCGAACCGTTGGGATCGGTGGCAATGTCCGCCACCAGTGCGGCTTGCTGGTCTTCACTGAAGCTGGGTGTGCCACCCTCGCCGTCGGTATCCATTGCGGCAAAAGTTTGTTCCTCGAGCCAGCCACCGTAATAGTAAATCCGCTCGTAGTCGTCTTTGGAAAGGGGTTTTCCAGAAAGTTCACTTTTGGCAGCCCTTTGCAAAAATCCTGCCATATCAATCAGCGCGTCCAAGCTTTCGGTGGTCTTCTCGAGCAATAACCCTCTGGCCTTGAGACCCACTTTGGTTTTCTGGGCCAAGTTGTTCAAGCGAGCGTAAACCTCCACTATCGGCTCCACATAGCCTTGCGGAATCACCTCAGGCTCACCCGAACCCATCTCCGCCATCACTTGCTTGGCATACAAAATGGTGTCGTGCTTCAGCTCCGTCCAACTGCCTAGCGCGGTATTCAGATCTTTTTTGGCCCACACTGCCGTTTGCATATAGGTCGGGTATCCCTTGCCTCGAGGGTTGGTCAGGGCCTTGAGGGTATACAGCCAGCCGTTGTACAGCGTGTCGTTCCAATCGGCGGGGCCAAGCTGTCCCAGCGCGGTTTTGAGCTTGGTCATTTGGGGGTCGTAGTTGGCAAAAGCGGTGTCCCCTCTGGCCTTGAGGATGTCATAGGCCGCCGTGCTGCCCAGTGCCGCAAAAACATCCAAACCACTGGGCAACATGCGCGGCTTGGCTTCGGTTCCCACTTTGCGAAACACCAGATTTTCCATCACAAAAGCGTCCAGTACAAAGCGCTGACCCATCAAACGAAACCCCTTGCTCGAGGCGGTTTTGTCCAAATCGGTTTTAAGATTCAGCACCACCGAATTGATTTTGGGATCGGGCAAAGCCGCTGCCGCCGTGCGGAACTGCTCGAGCTTGGCATTGTCTGCCAAATCCGCCAAAGTATTTTTGGGATAGATGTTTGCCATAATGCTGCCGTACTGCGAAAAATTCAGATCGTCCGACTTACCCACAATAAAGGCAGTGGGTTCATAGAGATCCGTCCACATTTTTTGAATATCGGGGTTTTGATTGATGATGCGGCTGAGCAGCAAAGCCATGCGGGTTTCTTCATCTTCTTTAAGCCTAAAATTGATCCGTCCATACCAGATCATCGAGCGAAAGTAATTTTTTAGGGCTTCGCTGCGGGTATAGTGACCCCTTGGGATGTACTGGCTGTAGTCTTCCTTAAACCCAAACAGGCTCGAGTCTGAAATGCCCGCATGATTATCAATCAGGGCCAGTTCTTTTTTAACCATCCCCTCGAGGGCAGCAGGGATCTTGCTTTTGGGATCAGCAAGTTTTTGGGCCACTGCCAAATATGCCCACACCTTTTGGCTAGCACCCTCGAGCGGTGTACCTTTGGCCTCGAGATATTGTTTTTCGGCGGCTGCTGCCAGACGAGCATTCATTTTTTGTAAGTTGGGTGCAAATTTTTGCCGCTCGAGGTCACGCAGCATTTTATCGAAGATCAAATGATAAATATGCAACACCGAATCGGTGGTGACATAGGTGGGAACATCACCATAACGCCCATCTTCATAGAGTTCGTAAAATTGCTTAAATTTGGCAGGCGTTACCACAAAACCATTTTTAGATAACACCTCACGCTGGGCTTTGCTATTGTTTAGCCCTGTATCTTGCTTTTTGGGGCCATTGAACAGTTTATAGTTGCTCAGTTTGCTGAGCGGGTAGGGTAAGGGGTACTCGAGGGAGGCAGCAAGGCTCGAGCTAAGTAGTCCAAGTGTGACCGTGGGCAGAAAAAAACGCAGTATTCGAGACATGGTTTAGCATAACCTACGCTCGAGGGGAAAGATTGGGGGCAAGCGGTATGAAAAGGATTCGGCTCGAGGGAATTCCAGTAACATGAGGCATGTCCGAACCCAGCCTTTTTTTGATCACCGAGCGAACAGGATTTAGCCCCCACCTTTCCAGACTGGTCAGCATGATGAATTATGCTCGAGCCACAACGCTCCAAGAGGTGCAGCACCTGCGAACCGAGGAGCTGGATCTGCTGCCCGACCCCAAAGGCAACAGTATTGCCATGCTGCTCGAGCATATGGCGGGGGTGGAAGTGGCGTACCAAGCACTCAGCTTTGAAACCCGCGAACTGACCGAAGCAGAACTGACCAAGTGGAACCCAAGCTTAGAACTCGGAGCCGTGGGCCGCGCACAGATCAAAGGAAAACCCCTCGAGTATTACCTAAACCAGCTTCAGGAGGTGCGTAACCACACCCTCGAGCAGTTCCGCTTGCACGATGATGCTTGGCTGCACACCGAATTCCCATTCTGGGATGATGCTCTGGGCAACCATTATTTTTGCTGGTTCCATGTTTTTGAAGACGAAATCAACCACCGTGGGCAAATTCGCCTACTCAAAAAAAGCATACCGCGCTATGCCAACCGTGGAATATTGGGTGGGCAATTGAATCAAAACCAGAGCGGATTAGGCATCCACATCGGCAAAATCTCCGCCGATGGCCCCCTAGAACGTGCGGGTTTGCGTGAAAACGATGAAATTGTAGAATACAACGGCAAAAACATCGAAAATTCATTGCTCAAAGATGTGGATTTTGTAGATGAAGTAGGTTCTTCGGCAATTCTAACGGTGCGGCGCACGGGTGAACTCGAGTTGTTGCGGGTGGTGGTGGTGCGGGCCGCTCGAGCCAACAGTTAAAGCGGTTGATACTCCACCTCGAGCCAAAACACAAAACAAACTTCCAATCCATTTGCTTTTTATTCCCCTTAACAATCAAAATGTAACCATATGAATAACCCTATAAACCAATATGCACTAGACGGGCTAGGACTCGAGCTATTAACCCTCGAGTTGCGGGGTGGAGCGCAGGACGCGCAAGAATTGCTCGAGCAGTTTGCCCAGCGCTGGCAACAGCTTTTGCCCAATCAAACTCAGGTAAGGTATCACCACGCCTTTTTGGGACTGGGGCCGCGCCAAGGCATTGCCCAGATTGAAATTCATTTGGGTGAAGATGTTTTTGCCCTCGAGGATGACCACAAACGCATTCATGCCCTGCGCCGCCATGTGGTGCATGGAGTGGCCCTGAGCAGTGAAAGCCTACCGCTCGAGGGCTGGTTAGAAGCCTTGCTCGAAGCGCTCGAGCGGGAATCCAATCACAGCCGCGCTTTGCAAGATGCCCTCGAGCAACTTACCAAACCCAAATCACTATAAAATCCCCGCAAACTGCCCGTAAACGAGGTTCCACCATGTCCAATACCCCACCCCCAGAAGCCGCCAATCGCAACACCACTGCGCTCTTTACCAGCGACCTGAGCGTCAACGAGTTTGCTCTGCTGCACCACGCGGGTTTCGAGCCACTGGGTTTGGTGATGGGCAGTTCGGTGTATCACATCGGGATTCAAACCTCGAGTGCTTGGCAAAACCAAGAACTGACCGTGATTTCTGGGGCCATGCAAAATGCCCGCACACTGGCAATGAACCGAATGCTCGAGGAGGCCCGCCGCCTCAATGCCGACGGGATTGTGGGGGTGCGGTTGCAAGTGGGCATTGCCGAATGGGGTGAAAGTTTGGCGGACTTTATGCTGATTGGCACGGCAGTACGGGCCACCGATGGGCAAAACTACAAAGTCGGGCGCGGCGGAACCGACCCCTTCACCTCCGATCTATCAGGGCAAGATTTGTGGACGCTGCGCCAAACAGGATACCGCCCAATGGGTTTGGTGATGGGAAACTGCGTCTACCACATCGCGCACCAAGGTTTTTTGCAATCGCTGCGAACACTGGGCCGCAACACCGAAATGACCAACTTCAGCCAAGCCCTCTACAATGCTAGGGCCATTGCTATGGCCCGAATGCAAGCCGAGGCCACACGTTTGGGCGCTCGAGGGGTGGTGGGTGTACAAGTCGAAGAAAAAACCTTCGGTTGGGGTTCACACATCATCGAGTTTTTTGCGGTAGGAACTGCGGTGGCTCCGCTCGAGGGACAAACCAATACACTTGTGCCACAGCCAACTTTGGATATGGGAAGGTAGGTCGCTGCGCTCGAGGGCGAGAGGGCGAAAGAGCGAGAAACAGGTTTGAGGGTAAAAGCGTAAGCGTGTAGGAAAAGGCTCGAGTTATATTATTTTTACATTTTTTTCAACGAATAATGAATAATGAATAATGAATAACAATTCTCAATGATGGTAAATTTCAAAGCGGGCCATCACATTATAAGTTAGACAGGGGTCTTCTCCTTTAGCAACAGGATCGGCACAAATACTCAATTTTCCTGTGATTCCTAAGGCTTTTGCCATAAAGTCTGCTGGTACTTGTTTTCCCAAAGCTCCCGAAAACTTTGTCACCAAATCAATCGCCTTGTAGCCCTTGGCAGGAATCAGGCGGTGAAAGGAATCCGAACCCGGGTTGCCTGCTTCTCCTAGAGGCTGGCTACGGGTTTTGGGAGGTTGTTCTTTATCATTTTGGCTGATCAATTCTACGCCCACTCGAGGGAGAATATAAAAGCGCTGGGCATTTCTCCACGTCTGCTTGAGGGCCAAGGGCAAACGCAATACACAGCTCGAGTATTTTTCATCCTCGAGCAGAAAATTTTCACGCACACTTTTAAAATATTCATCCGAACAACGCAAAGTAATTTTTTCGCGCGGAATATCAATGGCGGTGACGGCAAGGCAAGGGCCAAATACCTGAACAACTCCCATAAATGTTACTGCTAGGACTTGTTTGATCTTCATGGGTTATCTCCATAAAATTCCACTCGAACACTCGATTTGTCCAAGCGACCCGAGCAAGAAAAGGTGTACCTGAGTTTAGGGTTGTCCAAACTATCTGAATTTTGAGGGTTGGTATCAGCCCAACCCTGCCAACTAAAACCCTCGGGGCTGACGTTCAAAGCGGCCCGAATTTGATCCAGATTGGCAAAGATTAAACTCGAGCCACGCTGATTGAATACTTCTTGCTGGCAGGCATCCACAAAAGCCTGTTGGTCAGGCTCGAGCGGGGCCATTTTGCTTTTGCTGAGCAGCAACCACCCCAAACCCAAGGCTACACTTACCAGCACCACTGCCAAAATCAAACGCCCCCTCGAGCGTGTTTTGCCGTTCAGTTGGGCATTCAGTTTGGCTCGTACCTCCTTTTGGTAATTCTCGGCTTGCCGCAGCTTTTCCCGCTCGAGCAGGGTACTGCGCTTCCCCTCGAGCAAGGCTTCCTCCTCCAAACGAATCCGCACTTTTTCCTCTTCGCTGAGCATGTTCACCCGCTTTGAGTATATTTTTTACTCTTATGAGTATTTTACACAACTAGCTTATCTTGCTTGTAGTGAGTTTCATGAGCTAAGGTAATAGTGGCAAAAAAATGGAGCCGCTCGAGGACTCCATTGGGGATTTCAATTGATTATTTTTTATTTGGAGATTGAGCCGCTCAATCTTTTTCTTACGCTTTTACGCTTTTACGCTTTTACCCTCCCTCCCGCTCTCCCGCCGTCTCGCGCTCAATCTTTTCCCCCTCGAGGCGCAGCCTTTCCCGCACATCCGCGTCCCCTTTGCTGGGCCGTGGAACATGTCCTTTGGAAATCCAAATCATTTGCTGCCACAGGCCACGAAACATTTTGACTTCATCAGCATCTAGGGCGGCGCGGTCAAAAACTTTGCGGTAGAGGCGCATCATGTGGTCTTGGCGTTGCAGATCGGTGTAGCCGATTCGCATAATCAGCGATTCAAAATGGGCATAAAACTGCTCGAGGGTTTGCCTTGAGGCCATTTCGCGGGTCGACTCGAGTGGAATAAGGGGGGCGGTGCTGGCCCGAGGGCCAGCTTGCATAAATTCGTACAGCACAATCAAAACTGCTTGGGCCAAGTTCAGGCTGGCATATTCGGCGGTGGGAATTCGCACCCTTGCCTGACATTGGGCCAGTTCGTTGGTCAGCAACCCCGATTCTTCACGCCCAAACACCACTGCCACCTTTTTCCCCTCGAGACGGGGGGTAATTTGGCTGGGCAGCAGCGCGGGGGCAATATCGCGGTGTTCTCTGGCACTAGTTCCGACTACAAAATCACGGTCAAAAATGGCTTCTGAAAGGGTCTCAAAGATTTGGGCATTTTCCAAAACACTGCGGGCATGTACCGAAAAACGAATGGCCTCATCCGCCCCTAAATCACAGCGCGGGGCCACAATTCGCAAATCGGAAACCCCCATATTCAGCATGGCTCGAGCGGCAGAACCCACATTGCCAGGCTCTTTGGGCGCGACCAAAACCACGCAAATCGAAAAGGGTATGGTAGAGGGTATGACAGAGGATTCGGTGGTATCCATCACAACCACGCCTGCAATTTTTGGGCGACTTCTGGCGGCGACAACAGCACCGTATCCAAATAGATCACCCGTTCTGGAGCAAGGGTGTGTAACAAATGGTCTCGAGCAGCCTTGGGATCATAGTTTTTGCGCTCTTCCACTACAATTTTGACCTTGGCAACGATTTCTTCAGCTTCTTGGGGCAACTGGGAAAGCTGGGCAATTTCGACGCTCGAGAAGATGTCTTGGATGCCCTCGAGGTTTAAAAGTTGCTCGAGGGTGGGATTTGCCTCATTGCTCGAGGTGATTTTTTCCATCTGGTCGAATTCGTCCGCTCTGGTCAGCAAGCGCTTGGCCCGCTCGAGGTCGGGGGCATCCAGCAACACAAAACGCCACAGCGGATTCCGCGCAGCGTGGCTCACTTCCTCTAAGCCACGAATACCATCAAACAGCAGTGGTGTGCTGGATTGTGCAGGTATCGAAAGCGTCTCGAGCAGGCCCGACATGCCGCCTGGGTGCTGCTGGCGGTAGGCTTTGGTGCGGCGAAACCGCTCGGCACGGTCAGTGATGGTTTCGCCCGCAAAGATAAAGGCATCGGTCATTTCGCGGCGGTTGGGGAGCAAAACAAAATCGCGCATCTGCGCCAATTGCTCGAGCGTGGTGCTTTTTCCCACGCCTGTCACGCCAACCAGCAGAATTAAAGGAAGTTCCAGCAGCGGACTCGAGCCGCCGTGTAGGGTTTGGGTAGAAAGGGTTTGCATCGGTTTAGTTTAGGGGGTTGCTGCACTCGAGGGAAGGATTGAAGGCGAGAGGACGTGAAAAAGATTTAGAGGCTCGAGGGTTTGTCGTTACGAAAAACGAATTACGAATTACGAATCACTAAACGGAAACCAGACGACGGATAACGGATAACAAAAACAACCTTGCACCCGCCAAAAGTAACCTGCTAAGATGTTCTTCACGTCACCAAGCACATTAAGGGACATTTTTGGGGTTGTAGCTCAGTTGGGAGAGTGCTTCGTTCGCAATGAAGAGGTCGTGGGTTCGATTCCCATCAACTCCACCATCCAAATTTTGTCCACTCGAGCGGTATGTTTGACCTCGAGGGTGTTTTTATGGGGAATTTATGATGACTGAAAACCATTCCCACAATATCTCACCGCATAATATCTCACCGCACATTGCCATTTTGGGCGCGGGCGGTTGGGGAACGGCTTTGGCGGTGATGTTGGCAAAATCGGGACGCAACGTGTGCTTGTGGGCGCGGCGGCCCGAGGCAGCTTGGCAACTCCGCGAAGACCGCCGCAACCCCGATTATTTGGGAGATATTGTCATTCCAGACGGTGTTGTCATCACCTCGAGCCTGACCGAAGCCCTCGCGCATTCTCTCTTTGCCCTGATCACCTTGCCCAGTGCTGCTATTCCCGAACTGCTGCCCCAACTCCCTCGAGCCATGAAACCAAATTGGGGGATTGTGCTGTGTGCCAAGGGCTTAGCCGCCGATGGCTCGAGGCTTTCGCTTGCCGCGCAAGATTTGGGTTTCGCTCGAGTGGGGGTGTTGTCTGGCCCCAACCATGCTGAAGAGGTGGCCCTGCGGCTACCCGCTGCCACGGTGGTGGCCTCCTCGAGTGCGGAATTTGCCCAGCAGGTGCAAGGTTTACTGCTCACCTCGAGCTTTCGGGTATACACCTCGAGCGATGTGGTGGGCGTAGAATTGGGCGGGGTTCTCAAAAATGTGGTGGCACTGGCGGCGGGGATTTTAGATGGTTTGGGGGCTGGAGACAACGCCAAAGCCGCCCTGATCACGCGAGGACTGCTGGAGATGAGCCGTTACCTCGAGGCGCAAGGGGCCGAAACCGACACGGTGTATGGCCTATCGGGTCTGGGAGATTTGGTAGCAACCTGCACCAGCCCCCACTCGAGGAACCGTGCGGCGGGTGAGGCACTGGCTCGAGGTAACGATCCCAGCCAAGGAGCCAAAGTGGTGGAGGGCATTCGTACCGCGACTTTACTGGATGCTTGGGCCACACTGCGGGGCTTCGATTTGCCGATTGTTTCGGCGGTAGCTAGCATTTTGCGCGGCGAATGTTCGGCGCGGGAAGCCCTCGAGGGGGTGATGGATCGCCCTGCAAAGTCAGAATAATATTTCTATTTTTTACAGTTTACACATAAAATGAACAACGAATAATCGCCCTTAACCCTGATAATATTCTTATGAACTACCCAAAAAAAATCGGACTCACGGGTAGCATTGCCAGTGGAAAAAGCACCGTCGCAAAGCTGCTTCGCGCAAGGGGGTATGCTGTGTTGGATGCCGATGGGGTGGCTAGGGCTGTCACCGAGCAACCCCAAACCCTGCTCGAGATTGCCCAAACTTTTGGGCCTCAATATGTCACCGCAGGTCGGCTCGAGCGGGGTCTTTTGGCCCAACACGTTTTTGCAGACCCCAACGAACTGAGCAAACTGAACGCTATCGTGCATCCCAAAGTACGCACCGAAATGCACCGCCTCGAGCGCGAAGCCACGAGCGAAGTGGTTTTCCAAGACATTCCTTTGCTCTTTGAAAGTGCCTTGGCCTATATCTTTGATCACATTTGGGTAGTGGATGCCCCCATTTTAGAGCGCCTCGAGCGTGC
>JANYFS010000093.1 GCA_025359705.1 Deinococcales bacterium
ATGTCCCAACCGCGCAAGGCACCAGGAACCCCCACCGCCAGCCCCGAGGTGATCCGCTCTGGCGAGAAATTGACGGGTTTTCCGCTCGAGTCCAAAAACATGGTGGGGGTTGCCGAGGCAGGCGCGGTCTCCCTCGAGTCGATGCTGTACACTTTTTTGTCTTTGGCGCTGTAGATCAACATAAAGCCGCCACCGCCAATCCCTGCCGAAAAAGGATCGGTGACGTTTAGCACCGCAGCGGCAGCTACCACCGCGTCAATGGCGTTCCCACCCGATTTCAGCACCTCGAGTGCGGCACTGCTGGCCCGCACATCCACCGTCGCCACCGCGCCGCCCGTACCCACTTCCACACTGGCAGCCCCAGCCCAGCCCCACATCTGCCCGAGGGTTACGCTCGAGAGGGCTAAAACCAAGAGAATTGCTGACTGCTTGCTAGACGGTTTGCTGGACTTTTTGGCGGGGGTCTGTGTCATTTTGGGATTCTAAAACAAATTCATTGACTCAAACGTACTTTGCGATGAAGATAAACACTTGATGAAGATGTGCCATAACCCAATGCTCAAAAGTGACATACCAAAAAGAAAACAGGCTCGAGCGCCAATCCCCTCGAGCCTGCCTATTTCACATCCCAAACTTATTCTTTAATTTCCACCCGAACGTGTAATTCCTCGAGCTGTTTGAGATCCACGCTCGAGGGAGCTTGGGCCATCAAATCCACTCCACGGTTATTTTTGGGGAAGGCGATCACTTCGCGGATGCTGCTGGCCCCGCTCATCAGCATCACCAAACGGTCTAAACCCCAGGCCACCCCGCCGTGTGGCGGTGTGCCGTACTCGAGGGCTTCCATAAAAAAGCCAAAACGGTGGTGGGCTTCCTCGAGCGAGAATCCGATGGCTTGGAACATTTTTTCCTGTACCTCGAGGTTGTGAATGCGGATCGAGCCGCCGCCCACTTCAAAGCCATTCAGCACCAAATCGTAGGCTTGCGCCCGCATTTGGCCCATCTGCGGCGTGCCAAACATCGGCAGGTCTCCTTGCATCGGGCTGGTGAAGGGGTGGTGCATGTAGGTGTAACTTTGGCGCTCTTCGTCGAACTCGAGCAGCGGGAAGTCCACGATCCACGAGAAATCGAATCCTGTTTTACCTTCCACCCAGCCGAACATATCGCGCAGGGCCAAACGCACCGCACCCAATGCCCCCACTGCTTTGCCCTGTGGCCCCGCGCCAAACAGCACGGTTTCTCCCGCCTTCACATGCCCTTGCAGTGCGGTTTTTTCCGTGTCGGAAAGGAATTTGGTGATTCCCCCCTCGAGGCCAGTGCTTTCCCCATTTTGGGTGCATTTGACCCAAGCCAAACCCGCCGCGCCATTTTGTTTGGCAACCCGCTCGAGTTCATCAATTTGCTTGCGGCTTAGCTCTGGAGCCACCAAAAACTTGATCACTCCACTGCCCTCGAGTGCGCTCGAGAAGGCTTTAAATTCGCTTTGGGCAAAGATCTGGGATGCCTCCACAATCGGGCAACCAAAGCGCAAATCGGGCTTATCCGAGCCGTAAACATCCAACGCTTCGGCGTATTTCATGCGCGGGAAGGGCAAAGTTAATTCCACATTCATGGCCCGTCTAAAAATATGGGCCAGCAACCGCTCTTGCAGCTCGAGAATATCCTCAATGTCCACGAAGCTCATTTCCATATCAAGCTGGGTAAAGTCGGGCTGGCGGTCTGCCCGCAAATCTTCGTCGCGGAAACAGCGGGCAATTTGGAAATAGCGGTCTACATTGCCGATCATCAGTAACTGTTTAAAAAGTTGCGGGCTTTGGGGAAGCGCATAAAACTCGCCTGGGTTCAACCTCGAGGGAACCAAAAAGTCTCGAGCGCCCTCTGGGGTGGATTTGGTCAAATAAGGGGTTTCCACCGAAATAAACCCCTCAGCATTGAGGAATTCGTAAATGCTCGAGGTGACAAGGTGGCGCAATTTAAGAGTGTTTAGAACAGGTTCGCGGCGAATATCCAAATAGCGGTATTTCAAACGCAAATCTTCCGAAACATTAACAGGTGTGCCGTCCACAGGAAAGGGGGGCAATTTAGCAGTATTCAAGATGGTTAAACGGCTCGGAATCAGCTCGAGCGCACCCGTGGCATAGTCTTTGGTCTGGTTACTTTCGGCACGCAAGCGCACCACGCCTTCCACTTCAATCACATATTCTTGCTTTAAAGTTTTGGCGATTTCGAAACAAGGGTTATCCGCTTCTACGGTCACTTGCATAATCCCACTGCGATCCCGCAACACAATAAAAACCTGTGCGGGAAAATCCCGTGTGCGCGAAACCCAACCTTGTAGGGTGATGTTCTGCTCGAGGTGAGATTCATTAACGAGGCCAACATAGCTTGTTCTTTTCATGGAATTCCTTTACATAGTGCTGTTCTATAGGGGCGCATCATGATGCACCCAAATCTTGCTCGAGACTGCTTACAAACGATGCAAAAACGATATGCTCGAGAGTGTTTTGTTTCAACAGTGCTACAAAAAACAAAATGATTTAAATACTTTTACCCAACATCTCCAAAAACCCCTCCCTCGAGAGGATCTGTTCTTCGCGGTTGCTCAAATTCTTGAGCGTGACTGTATTCTGCTCGAGTTCACTTTCACCGACCAAGGCAATAAACATGGCCCCTTTTTTGAGGGCATCCTCGAGGTGTTTACCTGCTTTTTTGCTTTTGTAACCAAACTCGGCATGACCCAAAGCGCGGGCCGCTCGAGCCAGACTTGCGGCGTAGGCAATGCCTTTTTCCTCGAGCGCACCTACATAAACCAACATTTTAGGTACGTCGGGAATCAAAACTCCTTCGTCGTGCAGAGCAATCAAAATCCGCTCGATGCCAAAGGCCCAACCAATGGCAGGCGTGGGAGGGCCGCCCAGTTCTTGCACCAAGCCATCATAACGCCCGCCGCCGCCCAAAGCGGACTTTGCCCCGACCCCTTGGTGGTGAATTTCCCAAGCTGTGCGGGTGTAGTAGTCCAAACCCCGCACAATGGTGGGGTCTAGGGTGTATGGCACGCCCCACGCATCCAAATAGCCACAGACCTGATCAAAATGCCACCTCGAGTCTGGCCCCAACCGCTCGAGCATCATATGGGGTTTCAGTTCGGCAATTAGGCTTTGGTCACTCTCACTTTTGGAATCCAAAATCCGCATGGGGTTGAGGATCAAACGCGCCCTCGAGTCTTCGGAAAGCTTTTCTTGGTGCGCTCCAAACAAATCTTGCAAATAGTGGTTGTACTCGAAGCGATCTTGAGTGCTGCCCACCGAACCCAACTTGATTTCAATGCGCTCGAGGCCCAACTCCCGCAAAATACTCCACTGCACCTCGATGCACTCGGCATCCACCACCGCGTCCGCCAAACCATACACCTCGAGATCCACTTGGTGAAACTGGCGGTAACGCCCTTGCTGCGGGCGCTCGGCCCGAAACATCGCACCTGCTGTCCACAATTTTAGCGGAGTAGGAAACTGTTTTAGTCCGTGCTGAAGGTAAGATCTGGCAATTGCCGCCGTCCCCTCGGGCCGCAAAATAAACTCGTGGGATTCCTCGGCAGCTTTCCAGGTGTTATGCACCATAAACATCTCTTTGCGGACAATATCGGTGGAGCCGCCCACCCCGCGCTTGATCACCTCGGGGGTTTCAAACATCG
>JANYFS010000096.1 GCA_025359705.1 Deinococcales bacterium
CCCAAGAAACCACTCTGGCAACGGTTCCCATTACTGATCCCAATGCTACTGATCCTAACGCTACCGATCCTAATGCCGTTACTCCCATCACCCCAACTCCAGGTACCACTCCTGCACCTGCTTCGGGAGGTAACTGATGCAAATTCTGAGCAAGCTCAAACAACGCGATATTGCTTTGATTGCTATTGTCTTGACGGTTTTGTTGTTAATCATGTGGTATTTCTTGATGTACCAAAAAGTTCAAGATGATATCCAAGCCAAAACAACCGAACTCGAGGGTATTCAAAAAGAATATCAGGATGCCCAATCTGCGGTGGCATCTCTGCCCACTTTGCGTCAAGCGGTTGCGGAACTGGATGTGCAACAAGTAGCCTATTTACGGCGCTTACCCAAAGCGGCGGACTTGGCTAAAGTGCTTGAGGAATTAAGTGATAATATTACTGCATCCAATGCAAGTTTATTATCCATTGGACAAACCTCTGGTGGTACAGCGCCCGTGGGCAGTACCATTCCAGCAGGGGTTCAGCCCATCAGTATCAACTTGGCAGTGAGTGGTAAGTTTGATGCCATCTACCGAGTTCTGCAATCTGTAGAAAAGATGCAGCGATTTACTACCCTCAACACCTTGGACTTAAACATGGCTACTCCTGAGAGTTTTGATCCCGCTTTGAATGCGCGATTGGCGATCACCGTTTATACCTTTGATGTTGCAGCCGCTGGGCCTGCTGCAGGTGTAACCCCTAATGCTGCTACACCTGCAACACCAGCTACTCCCCCTACAACGGGAGGTCGTTCATGAATGCTCAAGATCCCAAAAACGAAGTTAAACAAGGGCTATTGGCTCGGCAAACTCGCATTGCCATCGCGGGCCTGTTGGGTGTGGGTGTAGTCGGTCTTTCGGCGGGCCTATTGCTGCAAAAACCTGCTCAGATTGCCAAGGGTAGCGATATTCAATTGCTTCCTGTCAGTGCCAAAGCGCCCGCTTCTAGCTCTAATCTTGCTACCAAACCTGCCTCAACCCTCTCGAGTCCTACAGTACGTACCCAACAGCCCCTCAAGGTTCCCGAATTGCCCTTTTTGGTGAGTAAAGCAGGTACGCTCACCTCGAGCGCAACCACTGCGGGTAAACCCGCCGAAACCCTAAGCCCTACAGGTGTCTCGAGCAGCACAGGTCTGAAGAATCCTTTCAGACCCTTCAGGCTTGACAAACAAGTGACGGGAACGGGTGTTCCCTCGAATGTGGATCAGGGAGCAACTGACGCTCAGATTGCGGATCTCAAACGTAAGGCGGATCTTGCTGCTGGACTATCTGGGACAAAAACTCCAATTGTTATTGACGTTCCACCAGTTGTTAAATCCAATTCGGATACTGAGAAAACTTCTGTGGTGCAAAAGTCAATTCCGTTACCAAATCCAGGTAAGACCGTTATGCCAGCGACTGCGGTGGTCACACTCGCCCCATCACCTGCGGCAACGAAGTCGCCCATTATTGTTCTCAATGTGCCGAAGATACCCACCGCCCCAATCAGGGTAATCCGACCTGCCCCCAAACCGACCCTCAAAGCTCCTACATCGCTGCAACCCAGCAATTTGCCCGAGAATTTGAGCCAAGGAACGTTGTCGGTGATTCCTCCTGTGCTGCGCGATACCATCAGTCCACAAAATTCCATGCCCCAAGGGGAAGAAGCCCCGGTGATGGTTCCTGAAACTTTGCCTGATATCAATGTCTCGAGCCTACCTGCAACTGCGGGCGTACCCCTCGAGACGGTTTCGGATACCGCGCAAGATGTACCCAATCTGATCGCTCCTGGCGATAAGGTGATGCCTGATCCACCTGTTGCAGTTGTGATTAAGTTGCCCAGCGCCCTCGAGACGCTCGTCAAAGACCGCGACTTGACCTTCTCTACAGCGGTTTTGGGGCCGATCAATACGGCAATCTTCCGCAACAAAAATGGTTTTTCAGTGGTGCAACTTGGACAAACTCTCCCTGGCTCGAGCGCCGTGGTGCAATCGATCACCGCAGAAAAAGTTATTTTGCAACTCGGTGAAGACAAGCTCGAACTCAATCTTGATAGGCGGTGATGCATGATTAAACGCACTCTTTTGACCCTGGCCCTAGCACTCGCTGGCTCGAGCTGGGCTGCTCTGGCTCCTCTTCCCTCCGATACCAAATACGATAGCGTGGTCACGCTGCGTACTGGATCGAGCGCCGATGACCTCAATGCGGTTTTACAAGCGCTGGGCGCAAGTGTTGGCCTCACGGTCATCACCCAAGATATTCCTGCCAAAGCAGTCAACTTTGACATCAGTGGTAAACCCTTCCGCGAAGTGTGGACATTGTTGCTCGAGCTAAATGGTTTAGATTACCAGTTGCGCCCTAGTAATATTATTGTGGTGGCTCCTACCAAGATTTTGGAAGCAACTGTTAAACCTCCCGCAGCGGTGAGCAATGCGCCTACTGGCCCCGACCCTGTGCGTCAAGTATATGCTGTATATGGTGATGCTGCTGCTTTAGTGACCTACCTCAAGGCAGAATTACCTAAAGCCGCGATTAATTCGGTGGGCAAAACCATTACAATCACTGCGATACCTGCCGAACAGGATGTGGCTAAGCAACTCTTAGCTAAGGTAGATCCTGCCCCCAATGCACCCCAAGATGTTCAAAAACCAACTGCCATTCCTGTCAGCCGCGAGTTCTATACCGTCAATGGTAAGGCCAGCGATTTGGCAGCCTTACTGACCAAAGAATTGCCGGGTAGCACTGCTACTTTTAATGGTCAAGTTATTTCTTTTGTCGGAACCGATGCCCAACAAGAAGAAGTTGCGCGTATCCTCGAGGAAGTAGATCCCGCGCCTGATGCCCCCTCGATTGCTACCGAGCGCCGTATTGTAGAAATCAAAACGGATGCTAAGACCTTGATTACTACTCTGAACAGACAGGTACCTGGCTTGAAAGTGGAGTCGGTAGCGGATAAAGGTTTGTCTTTGGTGGGTACACCTTTGCAACTGTCAGATGCTATCAACATTCTCAAGGTGCTTGATGTGCCTCCTGCTCCCACTATAATTGCTCCCCCAGTTCTAACCGAGCGCCGCATTGTAGAAACTAAAGCGGACTCCAAAACCTTAATTGCCATTCTAACCCAACAAGTACCTGGCCTGAAAGTGGAATCGGTTTCGGATAAAGGTTTGTCTTTGGTGGGTACGGCTTTGCAGCTTTCGGATGCACTTGGAATCCTCAAAGTCATCGATGTGCCACCCACCCCCATTGTAGTTATCCCCCCCGTGGTGACTGAGCGCCGCATTGTGGAGACTAAAGCGGATTCTAAAACCTTAATTGCCACCCTAATCCAACAAGTACCTGGTTTAGGAGTGGAATCGGTAGCCGATAAAGGTTTGTCTTTGGTGGGTACGGCTTTGCAACTTTCGGATGCACTTGGAATCCTTAAAGTGATTGACGTGCCACCCGTAGCTTTAGTTGTTGCGCCTGTTACAGAGCGCCGCATTGTAGAAATCAAAGCCGATCCCAAAACCTTAATTGCCACCCTGACCCAACAAGTGCCTGGCTTGAAAGTGGAATCGGTTTCGGATAAAGGTTTGTCTTTGGTGGGTACGGTTTCGCAGCTTTCGGATGCCGTTGGAATCCTCAAAGTCATCGACGTAGCCCCTGTAGTTGTGGTTGCCCCAGTTCTAACTGAGCGCCGCATTGTGGAAATCAAATCCGATGCTAAGGCTTTGATTGCGACTCTGACCCAGCAAGTACCTGGTTTGAAAGTGGAGTCTGTAGCAGATAAAGGTTTGTCTTTGGTGGGAACACCTTTGCAGCTTACTGATGCGGAGCGAATCTTAAAAATTGTGGATATTGCACCCCCTGTAGTTGTTGTTGTACCCCCTGCCCCGATCCTCGAGCGCCGTTTCTTTGATATTTTTGGTAATGCCACCGATAAAGCGGCAGTGCTTAATAAGCAAGTTCCTGGAATACAAGTGGACTTTGCGGGTAAAGATGCAGGGGTCTTGGCAGTCACAGGAACCACTGCTCAGCTCGAGGATGTAGCTAAAATCCTTAAGCAAATTGATCGCCCACCTGCTCCTACTACTGCGGTGATTCAAAAGATTTTTACCTTGGTGAATTCTAAAGCGGAAGATGTGAAGGGAATTCTCGAGGGAACCCTAAAGATTGGTACAGTTTTGCAGGATAGTGAAGTGAGCAAAACAGGTATCTTGCAAACGGGTGGTTTTTCGGTGACTACTCAAAACACCACCGCAAACGATAAAACAACGGGTGCTACCACCCAAACAAATGCTCAAGGTGCTACTACTACCACTGCAATTGGTGGACAAGCAACTGTTGATGCTCCAGTGCAGATTTTGGTGGACGCTCGTACTAACTCCTTGATTGTGCGTGGAACCCAAGGTCAATTGGATCAAATTACCGCTTTGCTGCCCACTTTGGATAAGAAAGTTCCTTTGATCAATATTCAAGTGCGTATCCAAGAAGTTACCGAAACAGGCGCAACTAACTTGGGACTTGATTGGACTGCGGGCATTGGCAACTTTGTTACTAAAATTGTTGGGGGTAATCTAACGGGTCTTTTTGACGCAACCAAGAGCTTGGCTGGCTTTAATATCGGGGCGACCCTCAACGCCAGCGAAAAGCAAGGAACATCCAAACGGGTTGATGATGCCAGTATCATTATGGAAAGCGGACAGGCAAAAGTTGCTCGTTTGCGTTCGGGTGGTAAGTTGCGTGTCAACATTGTTGGTGCGGGTGGATTGATCAAAGAAACCTTTGACTATGGTGTAATTATTGATGTGGGTAACTCTCGCATTGATAATGATGGCACCATTCACTTGGATGTGAATGCCAAAGTAGAATCTTTGCTGACTGCACCAACCGATCCCACCATCATCAATACCAGTAACCGTGAAGCTCAAACCACCTTGGCGCTGAAAACGGGTCAAACTGCGCTGTTGGGTGGCTTGCTGACTACCCAAAGTAAAAATAACACTACGGGGATTCCCTTCCTCTCGAGTTTACCTTTGATTGGCCCACTGTTTAGCAAAACAGATAGTAACACCGAGAAAACCCAGTTGCTCTTGGTCTTGACCGCCACTGCGGTAGATTAAACCAACACCTCGAGCCGAACTCAAAACCTTCATCCCAAATCCCCTGCCCTCGAGCGGGGGATTTTTTTATGCACTGTTTTTATGGGCCTCGAGAGAACTGTCTACACCTTAAAAACCCCTGACCAGTCGATGTGCTAAGCTCGAGGGCATGAGATTTCTTACCGCAGGCGAATCACACGGCCCCCAATTGACCGCGATTGTGGAGGGCTTACCCAGCCAGCTCGAGCTGGGTGTACACGATATTGATCCTTGGTTGGCCTTACGCCAGAGTGGATATGGGCGAGGCCGCAGAATGCAAATTGAAACCGATCAAGTGCAAATTATGTCGGGGGTGCGTTCGGGGAAAACCACGGGTGCGCCTGTGGCTTTGGTGGTTCCGAACAAGGATTACCGCAACTGGATCGAGATTATGAATCCTGAAGACGACGGGGTGATTCGCAAAAAAGCCCTGACCAAAGCCCGACCAGGCCATGCGGATTTGGCGGGCGGCATCAAATATGGGCATAAGGATCTGCGGGATGTCCTCGAGCGGGCATCGGCGCGGGAAACCACCATGCGAGTGGCAACGGGTGCGATTGCTCTGAAAATGCTTGCCGATGTGGGGGTGCAGGGGATCAACTTTGTACAGTCCATGCTGGACATCGAAAGCCAAGTGGAATTCTCTTGGGATGCACTCGAGGCTGTAGAAAACAGTTTGGTACGTTGCCCCGATCCCGAGGCTAGCGCCCGCATTGTGGCAGCAGTGGATCAGGCCAAAAAAGATGGTGACACCATTGGCGGAGTCCTCGAGATACGTTTTCGGGGGCTGCCTGTGGGTTTGGGCAGCTCGATGCACTGGGATCGCAAGCTGGATGGGCGCATTGCTGCTGCGGTGATGGGAACCCAAGCGGTGAAAGGAGTAGAGATTGGGCATGGATTTGCCACCACAAGGGTGCCTGGCAGCAAGGTTCACGATGCGATTTACCGCAACGAACACCGTGGCTACTACCGTGTGAGCAACGGCGCGGGTGGCCTCGAGGCGGGGATGACCAACGGTGAAGAGCTGATTGTGCGGGCCGCGCTGAAACCGATAGCCACCCTGATGACCCCGCTACCCACTGTAGATGTGGTCAGCAAAGAACCTGCCGACGCTGCCAGAGAGCGCTCCGACACCACTGCCGTTCCTGCGGCGGGTGTGATTTTGCAATGCGTGATCGGTTGGGTTTTGGCAGAAGCCCTGCTCGAGAAGTTTGGTGGCGATACCATGCCCGAGATTCAACAGCGGGTTGAGGAATATCGGAAATATACCCTCGAGTATTGAAGAGAGTAAGAGCGTAAGAGCGTAAGAAAAAGATTATTTGATTCGAGGGTTATTATCGTGGGGCATTTGGGCGGGTTTTAAACCCGCCCCTACCAAAGAAAGATTGGGCAAAATATCTTTTATAGCATTTGACAGAATAATGAACGGATTAAGCAGGCTACTCAAAAAACAATTCGTTCGTCTGAAATACGCTATTTGTGATCATTCTCTTGACGAAAAACGGACAACCGATCACTGACAACTGCTCTAATCCTTACTTGCAACGAATAATGAATAACGAATAATCCACAACGAACAATAAACAACCCAAAAACATAACAATGGACAACCCACAATGATTCATCCACCACGAAAAATTATTCCGCTCCAGCGCCCTGCGCGTTGGGTGGCTTTGGCGGGTTTTATGGGAACGGGGAAGAGTCGGATTGGGCGGGAACTGGCGAAGGCGCTTTATCTGTATTTTGTGGATACCGATGAAGTCATCGAGCGGGCCGCCTCGAGCGAGATTCCACATTTGTTTAACCAGCAAGGTGAGGCGGTATTTCGGGAATATGAGCGCCTGATCCTCGAGCGCTGTACCCGTTTGGATCGGGCGGTGATCTCGTTGGGGGGGGGTGCTTTTGTTTCGGAGTATAACCAACATATGTTGAAAGCACGGGGGCCAGTGGTGGTGCTTAGGGCCAGCCCCGAGACCATTTATCAGCGTACCCGCCGTTCGGATCGGCCTTTGCTCAAAACTGAAAACCCCCTCGAGCGCATTCGGGAGCTGATGCAGGCTCGAGAGAGCGCCTATGCCCAAGGAGACATTCAGGTCTCTACCGACAACCGTCCCTCGAGCGATGTGGTGCAGGAGATTGTTGAAAAACTGTGGCTGTACCGCAAAACCCACCCCAACATACCTATGCCCAAAGAGGTTTAGAGTGTTGTTCGTTATCCGTTATCCGTTCTTCGCTAATACTTAGTCGTACATATCGTGTTTTAGATGGATGAATCATTTTTGGATCGATGGATTCATTCGTTAAAGAGGTTTCTTATGACTCCTACCCAAATCACTTCACAAACCAACCCCGTTAAAACCGTAGAAGTCACCCTCGAGCGCCCTTATACCGTCACTGTAGGGCGCGGTTTGTTGGAACAGCTCGAGATACCACATTCCCGCCGCGCCTTGATTTACGACTCGGGCTTGCCCGAAGCATTGGTTGCGCCACTGAAAGCTAAGGTGGAATTGGCAATTCCCTTGCCCAGTGGTGAAACCTGTAAAACCCTCGAGATTCACGCTTACGCTTTGTCCGAACTTGCCAAACTGAATTTCCCTCGAGACTGCGCCCTAATTTCGCTGGGCGGCGGGGCCACTTCGGATTTGGCGGGATATGTGGCGGCATCTTACTTGCGCGGGGTGGATTTTTATAACATTCCCACTTCGCTGCTGGGTATGGTGGACGCTTCAGTGGGCGGCAAAACGGGGGTGAATTTGCCCGAGGGTAAAAACCTGGTGGGGGCATTTTGGCAGCCTCGAGCGGTGTTTTTGGATTTGGATACACTCTCGAGCCTAAGTGAAGAGGTGTTCAAAGAAGGCATGGCGGAGATGTTTAAGCACGGCCTGATCGATGTAGGGGCGGCAATTCCCAAATTCTATGAAAAGTCCGACGTTCCCAGCCCAGAATTCCTCGAGATGCTGGCCCGTTCGGTGGCGGTGAAAGCGGGGATTGTTTCGCGGGATCCGTTTGAGCAAGGTGAGCGGGCTTTTCTCAATTTGGGACACACTTTGGGCCACGCCCTCGAGTCGCGTTCCAAAAAGCCTGACGCGGTTTCGCTGTCACACGGCGAGGCCATTGCCTACGGTTTGCACTATGCTTTGATTTTGTCTCACCTCGAGGGGAACCCCGATTTCAGCGCTCAAACCTTGGCCTTTTTGAAATGGATGCGGCCCAAACCCTTGCCCACCCATAGCTTTGCCGAATTGCTCGAGTACATGGCTCGAGATAAAAAAGCCCTCTCGAGCGGATTGCGCTTTACTTTGCTGCGCCAACTTGGGGAATGCTATGTGAGCAAAGTTTCCCTCGAGCGGCAAACCCAAGCCTTCGATATTTTTCTACACAGTGTGACCGCATGATCCTGATTCTGAACGGCCCCAACCTGAACATGCTGGGCAAACGTGAGCCGCAGGTCTACGGCAACACCACCCTAGAAGACCTCGAGGCACTGTGTGAAGATTGGGCGGGGGACTTGGGCAGCAGTGCCACTTGCCGCCAGAGCAACTTTGAAGGGCAACTTCTCGAGTGGATTCAAAATGCTTCCGAAGAAGGGTTTACCGGCATTGTGATCAATCCTGGCGCACTGACCCACTATTCCTACGCCCTGCGTGATGCCATTTCCAGCCAAACCCTGCCCGTGATCGAGGTGCATATCTCCAATGTGGATGCTCGAGAGGCGTTTCGTCACGTTTCGGTTACAGCTCCTGTGTGCAAAGGAAAAATTAGTGGTTTGGGTGTGTTGGGGTATAAATTGGCCCTCGAGTATTTTTTGGGAGGGGAATAAAGAGGGTAAGAGTGTAAGAAAAAGCGCTCGAGGGAAATGAGCAGGGGCCAGAAATTAAATCTGGCTCCTGTTTTCTATGAAGATGGGTTTTGTGTCGAAATTTGTCTCGAGCCTAATCTTTTGACGAATAAAGAACAACAAAGAAATCAAAACAACGAATACCTACACATGAACCGCTGGTGCATACAATTCATCGGGGGTGTAACGCCAACGCCTGCGGCCTAGTAACCAAGCCAGAACCAGCGATAGGCTCGAGGTGAGGGCCATACGCTGGACGTAGGTCAGCCAATCGCCGCCGTAGGAGCCGAACAGCACGGCGCGT
>JANYFS010000167.1 GCA_025359705.1 Deinococcales bacterium
TACACCTGTATTCGCTTGTCATGCTGCTCGAAAAGGGTTTTTCCCTTCCCTGCGCCTTTTGGTTTCCCTCGAGGCGAAGAAGAGTGTACTACCCAACCCTCGAGTTTGTCAAGCGTTGTTTGAAATGCTTGCGCTCGAGTCCAAAAACCCCGCCCAAATTTCTTTAACTTTCTCATGAGGGCGAGACATTTTTCACCACTGGGCTGGATTATAGTCACAAAGACGAACATTAAGGCAAGCATCACGACAAAGGTCATCGCTGATCCTGACGATCTTCAAGATGAGCATATCGCGTGATGTCGAACTGCATCCCGCCCCATAACCCCTATATGGGGACAGTTGAAAAACCTCGGTTGCTCCATTTGCCGAATCCCATATGTGCAGTTCGACTGTAGTTCAACTAAGGAGTAAACGCATGGAACAATGCATTCTGATCATTGAAGACAACCCAGACATCACTCGAGTGGTGCAGTACGAACTCGAGCAGGCGGGATACCGTGTATTGACCGCCCCCGATGGCGTGAGCGGTTTGACTTTGGCGCGGGAACACAACCCCGATTTGGTGATTTTGGACTTGGGTTTGCCGGATTTCGATGGAGCCGAGATTGCCCGCAGATTGCGCCGCACCAGCAATGTTCCCATTATTATTTTGACTGCCTTGGACGCGGTTGAGCGCAAGGTCAGCTTGCTCGAGGCGGGAGCCGACGATTATTTGACCAAGCCATTCCACCCCGAAGAACTGGTGGCTCGAGTGAAGGTGCAGTTGCGCCACCAACAACACGGCGAAGTGATTGCCATTGGCGGTTTGGAGATTCACCCCCAAAAACGCTATTGCCAATATTCGGGGCAAGAGGTGCGGCTTTCACCCAAAGAGTTTGACCTGTTGACCTTCTTGGCAAGGCAGCCTGGACGAGTTTACTCTCGAGAGGAGATTGAACGCGAAGTGTGGAACGGCGAATTACCACAAAACAGCAATGTGGTGGACGTGCATATGGCAAATATGCGAGCCAAATTGCGCGACTTGGATGGGTATGGTCTGATTCGTACCGTGCGCGGCATTGGTTATGCTCTAAAAACACCGTAACATCAATAGATCTCGAGCTATAGCCCTCGAGGGATATAAATTTTAAAGGACGCAATAGTATGCGTCCTTTTTTATAGTTTTATAGTTGGTATTTGATTTATGCTCGAGTTTCCATAGTTTTCCTCGAGGTGTAAAATATTGAGGTATATGAATTTGATTTTTTTTGCAGATTTCGCGTATTGGGCTACCTAATTTCTTTTTATATATTTTTTAAGTACGTATAGTTACGTCACTACAATGTAATAGATTATTGAATTTTCTCGAGCCAATCCTGTACAAAACGCTCGAGGCCCACTAAACCCCAATCCTGATCCAACTTCTCGAGCTGGCTGTTTTGTACCATTCTGTTGAGTTCTGCCTCGACCCGTTGGCTGACCCTACGTAGGGGCATGGCTTCAACTTCTGGCACACCTCGCCAGTTTAAAAAAGCGCGGTGGAACAGGGGCAACTGATCGAAGGTCAAAGCCGCCTCGAGGGAGCGCCAGCTCGAGGGAGGGGAAGTTTCCGCCACTCTAACTAGCCTTGAGGCTGGTCAAACCTAAAAAGTGAAAGAGGCTCGAGCGTGGGATACGCAGGCCTCTTTCACCTTCAAATGCACTGAGTTGTCCAGACTGAATCCAACGCCGTACTGTGCGATCATGACAGCACATGTATTCGGAAACTTCGCGCACACTGAGAAACTTAGGGAGCCGCTCGATCTGTTCGTTCAGAGTCATGAGTGTCCTTTTGTTACCAACACATTTGCTAACAAACAAAAAAGACCGCACAAGGCGGCCTTTGCTATTGCAAATTGGTTGAGGTTGAAGTCAACTGCTAAGTTGTATGAACACGGGAAGCCGCAGGACATATGCCAAGATAATAATCCTTTTCGGTCAGCTTTTGGTGAGGGGGAGCGAGTCGCTTCGCTCGAGGGTAAGAGGTCAAGCGGGCGAGAAAAAGAGTGTATCACTCGAGGTTTACCACATCCCAAAGAAAAACGGATCACGGACAACTTTTTTAGGTTTTGAGTTCGATTCCCGCCCACTGCTCGAGCAATTTTAGGGCTGCGGTGTGGTCTTGATCCGCACCAATTTGAGATTTGGCGGCTTTAAATAAGCTGTGGGCCAGCAAAATCATCGGGGTGCTGGCGCTCGAGCGGCCCACCATGTCTACCGCAATCCCAATATCTTTGGAGAGCAAACCCAGCTTGAAGGTGGCGGGGAAAGCGCGGGTTAGCACCCGTTCAGGAACCAATTTTTCTGAGGCAAAAGAACGACCATTGGCATGATTGATCACCTCGAGGGCCGCACCCACGTCCACACCCAGGCTCGAGAGGGTGGTTAGACCTTCACCAATTCCCCATAAATTAATGGCCAGTACCACATTGTGAATGGCTTTGACGGTGTACCCCGCACCCACATCACCGACCCGCACAATCTTGGCAGCAAAAGTCTTGAGGGCAGGTAGGGCTTGCTCGAGGGCAAGTTCGGAGCCGCCGACCATGCTGGTGAGTTTGGCATTGTGCGCCCCTACTGTGCCGCCCGACAGCGGAGCATCCAAAAACGAAATCCCGTGCTGAGACAGGCTCGAGGCCAATAACAGTGCCTCTTGGGGATGTCCGCTGGTGCAGTCTATCCAAGTTTTAAGGCGTGAATCTTGATTTAAGCCGTGTAGCACTTGAGCGGCAACTTCGATCACTTCGGTGGTGGTGGGCAAACATGTGAATAGAAGATCCACCTGACCAAATTCCTCGAGCGTAGAAACCACTGTGCTGCCGTGCATTTTGGCATGTTCCGTCACTTTGATAGGGGTGCGGTTCCACACCCAAGTCTCGAAATGTTGGGCCAGATGCCCCGCCATCGGAAACCCCATTGCACCCAGGCCGATAAAACCGATTTTTACAGCAGGTTGTGTGGCATTGAACTCAACATTGATCTCAGAATTTGTCATAAGCTCGAGCATAACAAAAAGACTCGAGTAAGATCTCGCGTTTTACCTGCCCGCCCTGACGCTCGAGAGGCTTATGCTGAAAATGTGCTGAAGCAATTGTTCCGCGAAGATCGCAATTACAAATTGGGTGTAGGAAATGGTTGGTTGGTTTACTGTGCCGATGGATTTATGAATCCTGCTGTGGTGATGGCAGCCTTTGCCAGCAGACTGGACGCACCCGCCGCTATTATTGGGTTGCTTCCTGCCATTGCAGCGGGTGGCTGGATGCTGCCTCAAATTATTGTGGCAGCCTTTTTGCCCAGCCAAGCCCAAAAAATTCAAACCTACCGCAGCACTGCTTGGGTACGCACGGGCGCTCATATCGTGATGGTGGCCTCGAGCGCCCTACTGATTCAGCATCCTGTGTGGTTGCTGGTCTGTTTTATTTCGGCAATGATGATCAATTCTTTGGCCTCGGGGGTATCTGGGTTGCCGTTCCTCGAGGTGATTTCCAAAGTGGTTCCCGCCGAGAAGCGCAACAATTTTTTTGCAGTTCGCAACCTATTTGGTGGGGTACTGGCCTTTTTTTCGGGCTTGGCAGTCCGCAAGATTCTGGATTCCCCGCTCGAGTTCCCCTACGACTACACCCTGATTTTTGGTATTGGTACGGTGTTATTCAACATTGCCTGGACGATGTTTGGCTGGATCGAGGAACCCCGCGATGAGGTCAAACCCAAAGCCGACTGGCTGAGCGAAGTGCGAAACATCCCGCAAACCCTGCGCTCAGACCCCTTTTTGCGGGCGTTTTTGGGGGTGCGACTGTGGCTGGCTTTTGCCGCCATGTGCGAGCCTTTTTACGCGGTGTATGCCCTAAAAGTGCTGCATATGCCGCGCAGCATGATTGGGGTGTTCATTATGACCATCACCATTGTTGCGCCGCTATCCAACTTGCTGTGGGCGCGGGTGGGCAACCTCAAAGACTCGAGGCGGGTGATTCGGCTTTCGAGTGTGCTGGCCTTATGTGCGCCACTATTGGCGCTAGCCTTGCCGCAAGGCAGTTTGTACAGCTATCTGTGGGTTTTTGCCCTCTCGAGCGTAGCCAACCAAGGCTTCAACTTGGCCCACACCAACCATTTGCTCAATTTGGCCCCCGAACACAGCCGCAGCCGCTACATTGGGGTGATCAATACCTTGGTGGGCATTGCGCTATTTGCCCCCGTTTTGGGTGGGTTACTTGCCGATAGCGGCGGCTACCGCGTCACCTTTTTGCTCTCGAGCGTGCTATTTGTACTGGCGTGGTGGCGGGTGGGAACCCTCAAACGGGAGGCATAAGGTGATGATTTACCCTCGAGGATTTACATGAGGAGTTATCTAATGAAACGTACTTCCAAAGCACTATTCGGCACAATTTTTATCTTTACCGCTTTAATAGGTAGCTCGAGCGCCGTTCATAAATCTTCACTCACTCATTCCTCAAAAAACCAAACCCCGATCAAAATAAGCGAAAAATGGATTCCAAAAGGCTATTGGAGCAAAAGATTCGTCGATCCAACCCGCGAGGTTTGTAGTTCCCCTCGAGCGCATACCGTGCATACTGCGGAAATGACAACGACAACCCGCACTATACAATGTGCCTATTTCCAAAAAATAGAAATCCGAAGATACCGTTACTGGGAGCTTTGGGCTTTTTATAGCAACTATAGCAAAAAATGGACGGGTGGTTTTTATCATGCAAGGCAACGCAGCAAATTAGGCGACACCAAAGATACTCGAATCGGTAAATGGCAAACAAGATGACCCTAAGTTTTCCCAATACCCAACCCAACAAAATGTGATTTGCTTTATCTCCCTCGTCCCTACACTCGAGAGGATCAACTCGTTCCACTCGAGGATGTTGGAGATCGAAGTCATTGATTCAACAAAATATGATTTGCTTTATCCCCCTCGTCCCTACACTCGAGGGAATCAACTCGTTCCACTCGAGGATATTGGAGATCGAAGTCATTGAAGTAGTTTAGCTCACATTCCTTAGTGCGTTTGCCCTACCAGTGACTATGGGCCTGCTTTCCCCTCGAGTCCGTTTGGCGTACCATGAAGGCATTGTGATTGGCATTCTCAAATCATGTTTCCAGTGTCACAGCAAGATCGAATGGTTGCTGGAGCAGCACACCTCGAGCGGCTATCTCTTTTGGCGGGCGATGTACCGCTGCCCGCACTGTGGAAACTATGCTCAGTGGGACGAATTGGGACTTTTACCCTCGAGCGCCCGCCAAACCTTGCTTGAGCAAAAAGGTCGTTTTGATATTTCGATTATTTATGATGGAGCCGAAGAGCGAGTGGAAGTTCGCAAAGCGCTACGCCGCGTAATTGGCATGAGCCGCGACACCTCGAGGGCG
>JANYFS010000181.1 GCA_025359705.1 Deinococcales bacterium
GCGTTGTTCGGCACGGGCGGCGGTTGCACCGCTGTTCGTGTCGCGTGTGAGTGGGGGAATTGAATTGCGATTGCTTTGCTTCTGCTCGAGCAAAAATTACCCACCAGCTCGAGGGCCACCCTTTTCCAACCTATCTCGAGGGGCATGATGTGTACTCGAGTGGTTTTTAAATCCAGCATTCTCGAGTGTTTTGAGGAATAGCTATATCCATCCAATCCCCCACTCGAGGGCCACCCTTTCCCAACCGATCTTGAGGGTGGAATTGTGGGTGGCCCAAGACGAAGCTCAGCTTGCGGCAAATTGATGGATAAAATCTTGAACTACTCAACTCTAGCCTGCATGAACAAGTCTTTCCTCAGCTAAATTCTAATACGTCCAATCTTATCTCGAGCGTTAGGGAAATTACGCTAAAAGTTAAATTGATAGAATGTGCGGCATTAGCGAATTTCTCGAGAGTCAAACATAAAAAATGCTTACAGCATGACTTTTGTAGGCTCAAGGTGAGATCAATCCCAACCCGACTCGAGCCAATAAATTATGTTAAAAACTTATTTTGTGCTATACTGTCCTTATTCGCGGGAGTGTTCCCCTGCCACAAGGAGAAGCCCAGATGCCTTTATTTGAACTCCCCAAAGTTGAACTCAGCGGCCCGGTGCGGCAAAGTGCCGACGGCAAAGTGGCTGTGCTGGATTTGTTGGTCGCACTCGAGGTTGAGAATCCCGAGCAGATGCTGCGCGAACTCTCGCTCGAGTTTCCCGAGTATGTACGTGGACTGTCTCAGCACGTCTTTGAGCGTGCCAAAGCTACCCCGGTCTTGCCGCTTGCGGGCATTCTTAAACTTTTGATGGTGCTCGAGAATCCCAAAGCCACTCAGGCCCGCCGCTGGATGGCTTCAACGCTGGCCAAAGTGCTTGAGGGTAGTGTACAGCTCGCCGCCGATATCGTCGAGCGCAACCCTGATCCGAAGGCCCGCCACTGGCTCATCACCCGCATTGACAACGCCGAGAACCGCAAAACCTTCATGAGCAAGGTGCTTGAGCACGGTGGCAACGGCGCAATCTTTCAGCAGGTGTCCTCGCTCTCGAACCTCAGCGTGCTGGGCATGAACTCGGGCGCTTTCCGCACTAACCGAGGCGTGAAAAACACCCGAGACGGAATGACCAGGGTCGAGTTGGCCCGCATGACCTACCTCGAGGGTCTTTCGAGCGCTACACTCACTGCTGCAAGGGCACGTGGAAACACTGAAATTCTCGAGTTGCACCGCAAAGTAACCGACTGGGAGCGCAAACTCTGGCGACACGCTCTGGGAGATCCCCAGGAGCCGCTCAGTACCCTTGAAAGGAAGAAGCGACAACCCCATTCAGGATTACTTCACCATTCAGATTAGGGATCGCAATACGCCAGCCTCGAGTATCGCCAAGCCCTCGAGCGATTGGAAGCAGTACAAAGTATGAGCAGGAAAGGGGAATGTTGGGATAATGCGGTAACAGAGAGCTTTTTCGCCACCTTAAAGATGGAACTCGAGTTGGATCAGATTCAAGGAACTCGAGCGAAGACCCGTTCTATGGTGTTTGACTCCATTGAAAGTTTCTATCACCGTGAACGTCGTCACTCGAGCTTGGGCTCAAGAGTTTGAACTCGAGGGCAGGAAAGGTGTCTGAGAAGTCTTCTAACTAGGCTGCTTTGCTAAAATTCCCGATCACAGGCTCATTTTCTGTTTTCTCCCCCGCTCGCCGCCGTCCCTCTTTCCAACTGATCCCCTTTCCCTTCCCTCGCTCCTCTCGAGCCAGCCAATACGCCTCCACTACCATGTTCGCATGGTTTTGTTGCCCTCCATAACTTTTAAACTGGCAATACGGTAATCCGAAATTTTGCTTGTATAATCGGTGCAATACTTCAATTTGCCACCTCTTTTTCCATAATCTGATCGCTTGACCCACGCTGAGTTCTGTGTTTGTGCAAATTAGGAAAAATGAAATCCACTCTAACTCTACTTTTCTCCATACAATTATGATTTTTACCTCTGATTGATCTAATTCTGGTATTTTTACCAGAACTCCTTTGGCTCTCCATTCTATATTAGAATAATTACTACAATACATTCTGGGAAATAGTGTTACTAGCTTACTTATGGCCATGCTTTCCCTTCGTATTCTATAATAATTGATTTTCTCATCCTTCCAATCACAGGTACCTGTTCTTTATGCAAGAAATTTAAATTATCCTTGCTCGTGAACTCTGCATCCACCACTACTCCCCTACATTCTACCCCCGCCTCTCGAGCTGCTCTGAAGTGCGCAACAACTTGCTCTACTGGAGTTTGGTAAGGATAATAGATGCCATTCTTGGGCTTTTTCTCGGTATTAGATTCTGAGCATTCAAGATTTTTACTGATACTGAGTTGTAATTGAAAAGGTAGCGGATCATGATTTTGATATGCTGATATAAAAGCAGAGCTGGCAAATTGGTGAGCGTTAATCATTGATTTCGTACTATTGGAATAATATCGATCTATCCCTTCAATACCTACGGATGCGTGCTTCTGATAGGTAAAATCAAAGGC
>JANYFS010000206.1 GCA_025359705.1 Deinococcales bacterium
CTCTCACCCTCGAGTTATTCTCATATATTTCATAATTTAAAATTTTATTATGAGTAAAGAAAAAGGAGGTGAACTTTGACCCCAGCTCAAAACCAAAGTAAAACTCAGAGTAAAAAGCAACGCAAACACACCTTTGGCGTATTCATCGGGCGGTTCCAACCCCTGCACAACGCCCATCTCGAGGTGATGCTCGAGGCGATGACCCAGGTGGATAAGCTGATCATTGTGACGGGGAGCGCACGTTCGGCTCGTAGTGTCAAAAATCCGTTCACCGCCGAAGAGCGCCAAGCCATGATTTTGCAGGCACTGCTCGAGCGGGGGGCCAACAAGAATAAAATTTTGTTTGGTGCGGTGCGTGACTACTTTTACAACGAGAATTTGTGGCTGGCAGATGTGCAGCGGGTGGTGGTGGATCTGACCAAAGGCAACGAAGACATCGCCCTGATTGGACACCTCAAAGACGACTCGAGCTATTACCTGCGGAGTTTTCCCGAATGGGAATTTGTGCCAACCCAAGTGGAATCTCCACTGAATGCCACCGATTTGCGAAACCGCTATTTTGCAGGAGAATCCCCCTCGAGTCTCGAGATTCCTGCACCTGCCCAAAAGTTTCTCGAGGGGTTTAGGGCTTCGCTCGAGTACGCCGATTTAGCGAGTGAATACCAGTATTTGCAAGAGTACAAAAAGGCTTGGGCCGCCGCGCCGTTTCCACCCGTTTTTGTGACCACCGACGCGGTGGTGATTCGCTCGGGGCATGTCTTGGTAATCAAGCGCAAAGAAAACCCAGGGCGGGGCAAATATGCTTTGCCAGGTGGATTTTTGGATCTCAAGCAATCACTATTGGACAGTTGCATCCGTGAACTGCGCGAAGAAACCGATATTTCGCTGTCCGATAGCCTGCTTTTGGATGCGGTCAAGGGGAATTTTGTATTCGATTATCCCGCCAGAAGTCTGCGGGGCCGCACTATCACCCACGCTTTTTACTTCGATCTGGGTTCGGGACAACTGCCCAAAGTCCGAGCGCAAGACGATGCCGCCGATGCCTTCTGGCTACCCGTCAGCGAAGTTTTGGCCCACCTCGAGTGGTTCTTTGAGGATCATTACATCATAATTGAGCATTTCTTGCTACGGAAGTAAGTTTTTAGTTTGGAGATCCTATGAATAACCTCGTCCTAGACACAGATTCCTATAAGTCAAGCCACTTTCTCCAGCTTCCCCCACAGACCGAATACCTGCATAGCTACCTCGAGTCTCGAGGGGGGAAATTTCCTTATACCCGCTTTTTTGGGTTGCAGTATTTGCTCAAACGCTATCTCGAGACGGTGGTCACACACGAGATGGTGGACGAAGCAAATGCAGTTCTTTCCGCACACGGCGAACCTTTTCCCCTCGAGGGTTGGAGGTACATTGTGGATGAATTGGGTGGAAAGTTGCCGCTCGAGATACGGGCGGTTGCCGAAGGAACCTGCGTTCCCACCCACAATATCCTGATGAGCTGTGTCAATACCGATCCCAAAGTCCCTTGGATTGTGGGCTGGTTTGAAACGATGTTGCTGCGCGTATGGTATCCCACAACAGTGGCGAGCATTTCCTACAACATCAAAAAAGTGATTCTGGCGGCGCTCGAGCAGACCTGCGACGACCCTGCCGCGAATCTGTCTTTCAAACTCCACGATTTCGGCTCGAGGGGGGTATCCAGCCGCGAAAGCGCAGGCATTGGCGGTTTGGCCCACCTGACCAACTTTATGGGAACCGATACCCTCGAGGCGATTATGGTCGGGCGCAGGTTCTACGGCGCAGAAATGGCGGGTTTTAGCATTCCCGCCGCCGAACACAGCACCATCACCAGTTGGGGCAAAGACCACGAGGTGGACGCTTACCGCAACATGATTCGGCAATTTGGTAAACCTGGGGCCATTTACGCGGTGGTTTCGGATTCTTACGACCTCAAACATGCCATCAATGCACTGTGGGGCGGCATATTGCACGATGAAGTCATCTCGAGCGGAGCCACTTTGGTGGTGCGTCCCGACAGTGGAGATCCTGCGGCAGTGGTGCGGATGAGCATTGGAGCGCTCGAGAAGAAATTTGGCAGCACCCTCAACAGCAAAGGTTACAAAGTCCTCAACCATGTACGGGTGATCCAAGGTGACGGCATCAACGAAGACAGCATCCGCGAGATTTTGGCAGTGGTGATGCAAGATGGGTTTTCGGCAGAGAATGTTTCTTTTGGCATGGGTGGGGCGCTATTGCAGCAACTTGACCGCGACACCCAGCGTTTTGCCTACAAATGTAGTGCGGCTTGGGTGGCTGGGCAATATCGCGGGGTGTACAAAGATCCCGTCACCGATCCACGCAAACGCAGCAAAGATGGCATTTTGGATTTGGTTTTCCGCAATGGGCGCTACCAAACCCTGCGCGGCGAACACTTTGGCGAATACGCCCCAGATTCACTATTGCGTTTGGTCTACCGCAATGGCGAAACCCTGATCACCGACACCCTCGAGCAGATTCGGGCTAGAGGATAAAACCTGTGAACGACTGGATCAAAAACCTCTTCCCAGATGATGCCAAACGCACTCGAGCTTGGGAGGAGATGGGGGAAATCGAGGAAACGCTTACTCTGTTTAGACCTACGGGTTTGCTCGAGTTGAAATTGATTGCCGACTCAGGCTTTTTATACTTCCCACCTCGCCTGCCCGACCAACCGATCTTTTATCCCGTGCTGAATTTTGAATACGCCGAGGAAATCGCTAGGGACTGGAACGCCGCCAAAACAGGTGTGGGATTTGTGACCCGTTTTGAAGTGCGCTCCAAAGCCGCCCTCGAGTACGAAATCCAAATTGTGGGCAGCGAACACCGCCACCTCGAGCTATGGATTCCTGCCGAGCAGCAAGCGGAATTTGAGCAATCCTTTGTGGGAAAAATTGAAGTGGTGGCGCATTACACCACGGCACTTTTTGCTAGAGAAATAGATGCAGTAACGCATTTACCCCTCGAGTGGATGTTGTGATTCCAATCCACTACCTCGAGGGAGACGCGACCCAACCGATTGGCGATGGCCCCAAAATCATCGCGCATATTTGCAACGACCTTGGCAAATGGGGAAAGGGCTTTGTGTTGCCGCTGGGCAAGCGTTTTCCGCAGGCAAAGGCAGCCTACCTCGAGGGGGCCAAGCATCCCGATTTTTCTTTGAGTGAAGTGCAGTTGGTAGAGTGTGGGACAGAACTTTGGGTCGCCAATATGGTGGCGCAACATAAAATCCGTAGCGCTCGAGAGCCAAACTATGTTGCATTGCGTTACGATGCCCTCGAGCGGTGCTTGGAAACTGTGGCAAACCATGCCCTCGAGGTGCAAGCAAGCGTTCATATGCCGCGCATTGGCACGGGCTTGGCGGGTGGAACGTGGGAAAAAATCGAACCCCTGATCACGCAAAAACTCTGCGCTCGAGGGGTTGTTGTCAAAGTCTATGATTTGGTTTAATTCACTACCTAGAGCGTAAAATTATAACAAATCCGTATCAATCTCGAGGGGGGCAAAACTTTTAAAGGCGATGAAGTTATAGGCTCTTTCTTGTCTTTTTAAACGTAGCTCGAGGGTTTCCACTGCTTCGCGCTTGAGATAGCCAATCGCCTGCTCGGTTAAACATGATTGAGCAGGTGCTTTGACTTTGATGTCTTCGACCAAAAACCAATCGCCAGAAGGCAAGCCTACATATAAATGACAGACATATTTGGTTTTTTTAGTGGTATCGCTGGGAATCCGACCTAACCCAGTGATGTGTTCCAGTACAGGGAAGGCCACTTTTTGCATAAATTCGAGTTGGTGTAAAGCCCAGTAATCACTTTGGCTGAGTTGATATAAATCGTAGATCAGATTGGGATACCACTCGTTGTTGATGCCATATTCTTCTTGAGCATGACGAAGCATCCCTGCCAGTGCATTGGAGGTGGTGGGGTGTCGCTGATCAGTCAAAAGTTTTGCATGGACTGCTCCCTCACCAATCAATGTGGTTTCAAAAGGTTTGGCAGCATGACCATTGGGCAGCAAGATCATTTTGGCTTCCAGCACAATCCCCGAGGGCCACTCGAGCGCGTCGCCTTCAGGTGAGACCACTACTTTTTCCAGTTCATCTTGATCTTCGAGCAGCGCAAAATAATCGTCTTGGGCAATTAAGCCCTCAAGGTTGACCAACACTGTTTGCCCCAACCCAAAACATAGCCACAGGATGCAGGGTTGCCAAGGCGAAACTGCCAGAATGCTTGCGGAACTTTGAGCCGCAACACTGCTAAAGCCAGCGGATGAAGGTTCCGCAGAAGATGAATTCATGGAAATGCTCCTAAGATGTTCTTGAAAGGAAGTTGTATAAATTTTCGCCTTCATTCTAACATAATCATAGGAAAAATGGCGTTTTTCGGTGTTTGAGAAAGTGGCTTAGCATCAAATTTGATCTGAGTATATTTTTGAGAATTTAAACCAAAGTAAGACGCTCTTTAGATGTTTTTCGCACAAGTTTTGGAACGTTCCAACTGGTCACATCATAACGAGTCGTACACTTAGGTTTATAATCAGGGCTGGTTATTAAAGTATCTAAGCACACGGTTAAGTAGCTCGAGTTCAGAACTGCTCAGTTCGCCGTCCGCATGGATTCGTTGTGAAACCTGACTCATGATCTCTCGACGTAGCCCACGCACTTCCTCGGGTGATAAGCCCAATTGCACTCGAGCATCACTCAGGGCTTTCATCTCGGTTTGGGTCAGTTGATCGTCCGAAAGTGCCTCGAGAATGATGTTTTTCATCGCCTCGAGCCGTTCTTGGCTGGAAGCGGTTAGGGGTAAGGTGGTTGCAAATAGGTCTGCCATGCCTGCATTATCGCCTTTTTGCGCTCGAGTTGCGATAAAATAAAACCATGGATCACCCATTTTCCACGGCTTCGATATTGGGAACCCTACTATTGACCGCTTTATTGTTGGGCGTTGGAGGTTGGGCGCTCTACGCGGTTCCACCCGCACCAGAAAATTATCCTGTAGTGGCAACTTTACCCACAGCAGGACAGCTCGAGGCAGCAAAACCCAAACCCGTTGCACCCGTAGAAACTGTGGCCCTAAAAACAGTGGCTCGAGTGTTACCCGAACTCGAGCAAAAAGCAATTTACAAAAAGTTGGCTGCTATTCAAACGCAGGCCATTCGCACCGCCGAAAAGCAATTCAAAGAAGGCAGTGTGGACTACATCCGTCTGACCGACAGCGAAACCGCAAGGCTGCAAACTCTACTCTCGAGCGAACTCAAAATCCCCATTGCTCAGCTCGAGGACGTGCAAAGCGAAGGTTTGATCAACGGTTGGGAGTCGGAATAGGAATTTGGAATAGGAATGGTGTGGCTCGAGGTTTTCTTGTTTTTTAAGTTTAATTTTAGTTGCTGAACCGTTGCCTATTTTGGATATGCAGTCTCTGGTTGTTCGGAGGTTGCGGGTCTAAACTAGACTCATGAACATTCCCGCAAATGACCAGACCCGTAGGCTGCTCGAGCTGCGCCAAAACAACATCCCGCGTGGGCTTTCCAATCTGCACCCGATTTTTATCGAGCGGGCGCAGGGGGCTTGGGTTTGGGATCTCGAGGGGAATTCGTATTTGGATTTTATTGGCGGGATTGGGGTGCTGAATGTGGGGCATAATCACCCCAAAATTGTGGCGGCGGTACGGGAGCAGCTAGAAAAGGTGATGCACACCTGTTTCCAAGTGACCATGTACGCGCCCTACATCGAGCTAGCGGTAAAAATGAAC
>JANYFS010000225.1 GCA_025359705.1 Deinococcales bacterium
GGGTGGAATTTGACCGCCACGGCGCATGGCTTTTTGGTATCGTGGTGGTTCATACCCAAGTCAAAACCACCTTCAGTCGCTCGAGCAACTTGCTTTTGCCCCCCAAAGTGGGCAAGCGGATCCAGGCAGGCGAAGAACTCGGTCCCGTTATGGATCACCTTTTTGGAACCCAAGACATTAAAACCAAAGGTGGCGCAGTCTCTTTGCTCACAGGCGGCCTACTCGAGCGTGCTGAAGTCTGGAAACATACCGTCATTCTGGCCTTGGCCCCGCACCTTAACCTCGAGCAATACCAAAGTTAATGGGTTATCCATCATCCATCAGTATTTTTGCCTGTTTTGGTTCAATTACAGTACAAGACTATAAAGATAAAGAAGCATCTCTCGAGCCACTTTTGTTCCGTCCCTTCACCCTAGGGCAAACGCACTAACTATCCCCCCAAGGCTGCCTCCAAATGAGATAGTCCCATTAGAGACAGCAAATACTTCTCGCTCAGCAAAGCTTTGAGGCGCTTTCTCCTCTTGGAAATCTTTAATCCCACGTTGAGGTTCAGCAGATTTAATGCCATTCTCCGCAACAACCCTAAATTCTCCGCAGCAAATCCCCGTCGTGTTCGACTCGAGTCTTCTCGAAAAGTTACGTCCAAAACGTAGTGCTGCTGATTCTCAATGCTCCAATGTCCCCGTACTCGACTCAATACTTCCTGTGCAGTCCCAACCCATGAACTCAGGTAGTACCTTCGTTCGCTCGAGGTTTTTCCTTGGCGTACTGTAGTCGATTCCATCACAATCAAACTCTTTAAATCTCGCCAAGATTCTACATTGCAATCTGCTGCGGAAAATTGCGAAAGATCATCCAGCACGTAGCAAGTTCGCTCTTCTTCTCGTCCATGTCCCACATCAAAGCTCGAGGCAGTGGAGGGTTGGGGACGTTTTGGGTCGGCTTGGGTATCTATGAATAAATCCTTGGCAGCTTGGTGCAGTGTTCCCTGATTGCCCTTAAGGGCCACCAAATAATCTGCACCCCCTTCAATGATCAAATCGGTGGTTTCTTTTTGGCAACCCATTGCATCCAAACTTACAATAGCTCCCTCGAGGTCAAGCAGTTTAAGTAAGACTGGAACAGCTTTAATCTCATTACTGGATTCTTCGACAGTGACATGACCCAAGACCAATTGTTGCTCACTCGACCAAG
This sequence comes from Deinococcales bacterium, assembly GCA_025359705.1. Lineage (GTDB taxonomy): Bacteria > Deinococcota > Deinococci > Deinococcales > Deinococcaceae > JACMOA01. The sequence goes on from JANYFS010000225.1 coordinate 1,195, forward strand.
CACTGACGATTTCTACGGCAGATTCTTTGCTTTGGGTTTTCCCTTTCCCTGTGTTTCTACTGCCCCGTAAAACTTTTCCATCAATTTGAATATGTTTGAGCAGTTCACGACTTTCGGAGGATTGAATGTGCATCCAAGAAGCGAAATACTGTTGCCAAAGAATGGGGTCGATCAAAGACATGGTTCGGTTGAAGGTGTCATGTTCTCTAGGGGTCAAAAAGCTGAGCGAGGGTTGAAAGCCGTCGTCTAGCCGCGCTTTGTGGATGTAAGATCGCTTCTTGCAATAAATCCAACCCATACCGAAATATGCTTTTCTGGGTATACCCGTGTTTCAGTACTTTTAACGGCTCTTTCACAGACCGCCATGCTCCACTCAAACAACACCAAATAAACGCCAAACTTACTACCCCCAAAAGCGTAGAAACTCGAGCAGGATCGGTTAAATGGCTATCCTCGAGGCGGAGCTGGCCCGATAGGTGCCGTTTTAGCTCCAAGACGTTAAATCCTCGACCCTTCAACGATTGATGTAAATTCTCGCATTGCCAACGCCTAGCATAATGCCGTAGACCTTCCTGATGTCGTCCCTGATAGGCTAAATACAACATTGAACCATCCAAACACCGTGTCGCCATCACCCGCAGCTTCACTCCATACAGTTTCATTGATTTATGCCAATACCGTACCTCATTGATTTCCATCTTGCAAAAACACCCTTGCACCGTGATCCCATTCACTCGAGTGTCGGATTTGAGTCGGATGCAGATTTCAATCTTATGTTTACGGAGAAATGTGAACCAAGTGGCCCCGATAAATTCTCGATCTCCCATCAGTCCCAACGTATCCCCCTTGGGAACGATCGGTAACAATCGCTCGAGCAAGGCGGTGCGTTCGAGTTGAGAACTGTTACCCGATTTAGGAAATACTGTCCAGAGTAAGGGAAGGCTAAAACGTTTCCAGACCACACTGAGCAGTAAAACATTGATATTGGCCTTACCCAGAGTCCAATGCGTGCGATCCACAATCAGCCAATGTTTCCCTCGAGGTAAGCGCTTCAAGACGAGGGAGGCGATTTGAGTGTCTGGGAGGTTGAATTGCATAAAGCGTTTGAGACGTTTGAATTTAACATCAAAGCTACCGAGTAAGGCTACATGGGAGACCAAAGTGTATAGCACAACACTTCTCGAGGTAATCATGGCAAAAATCAAGGCACATAGGACAGTGAGACGGGTGGCATGTAGGTCAAGGTGTGGCTCAAAAGTTGCTCGTAAGCTATCGTAGGGAAGGCGACCCCGGCTCTGTTTGGTCATAAATACAAGTCTAGGGGATCGCCTTTTTTGATGTTTTTAAGTTTTGACCTTCAGTACCTTACAAAAGCTTAAGAATCGTGTCCCATTGCAGGTATTTACTGTATCCAAATTGCAGAACGGGTTGCATGTAGCTTAGTCCATAACTCCATAAACTTTGTTCGGGTCGAGCGGGTCGATCTTTGAATTCTTTCATCTTGATCGGTATCCGTTTTCCCATCTCCTCTCCCACTTTCCTCACCCACACCGCCGCTATCGTCAACAAACCCAGCAACCTTTCTACTCGAGTTGGA
>JANYFS010000243.1 GCA_025359705.1 Deinococcales bacterium
TCGCGTCCTTCGATGTCGTCAGACTTGATGGTCAACATCTCTTGCAGGGTGTGCGCCGCACCATACGCCTCGAGCGCCCACACTTCCATTTCTCCGAAGCGCTGACCCCCAAATTGTGCCTTACCACCCAAGGGCTGCTGAGTGATCAGCGAGTAGGGGCCAGTGGAGCGAGCGTGCATCTTGTCCTCTACCATGTGATACAGCTTCATCACGTACATGGTTCCCACTACCACGGGGCCGTTGATCGGGTCGCCGCTGCGTCCGTCGTATAGAACGCTTTTACCTTTGCTCGAGAGTTCTACAAAGGATTCTGCGAATTTCTGATGCATCCGTGCGCGGTAGTCGTCGTGTTCTTCACCCACATTTTGGTGTAGCTCGAGGGGAGTGATCACGCCCACTTTGCCCGCGCGTTCAAGCACTTCTTGCTCGCGCTTGTCGAAGCCAAAGCCCTCTTTGGTACGCTGCTCGAGCATGGTCTCGCCCGTTTCGGTCAGCAGTTCGCGGATTTTCTTCTCGCTTACCGAGTCGAACACGGGGGTCACAAATTTGACTCCCATGCGGCGGCCCACTTCACCCAAGTGCGTCTCGAGGATCTGACCCAAGTTCATCCGTGAAGGCACACCCAAGGGGTTAAACACCAAATCCACAGGGGTTCCGTCAGGCAAGAAGGGCATATCTTCGGGGGGCAAAATCTTGGAGACCACCCCTTTATTTCCGTGGCGGTTTGCCACTTTGTCGCCCACTTGCAAGCGGCGCTTCTGGGCCACATACACCCGCACCATCTCGCGCACACCGGGCTTCAGATCCGCGTCTTTGTCTTCACGCTTGAAGCGCACCGCGCCGACCACCACACCGCCCTCACCCGAGCGAACCCGCAACGAGGTATCTTTCACTTCACGGGCCTTTTCACCGAAGATCGAGCGCAACAGACGCTCTTCTGGGGTGGGTTCGGACTCGCCTTTAAAGCTGGTCTTGCCCACCAAAATATCGCCCGGTTTGACATCGGCTCCAATTCGCACAATGCCGTCTTCGTCCAGGTCGCGCAGGGCTGCCTCAGACAAGCCTGGAATATCTCGGGTGATCTTCTCTGGGCCTAACTTGGTATCCCTTGCCTCAATTTCATCTTTTTCGATGTGAACCGAGGTATAGAAATCTTTGCGAACTAAGGTCTCGCTGATACAAATGGCATCCTCGAAGTTAAATCCATCGAAAGGCATGATCGCAATGGTGATGTTTTGACCCAAAGCCAAGCGTCCCCATTCGGAGGCGGGGCCGTCGGCAATCACTTGCTGCGGTTTAACGATGTCGCCGACCTTCACAATCGGGCGCTGATCCAAGTTGGTTCCTTGGTTACTGCGGGTAAAACGGATCAGCTCGTAGGTGTGGATGTTGCCCGCTACTTTGCCCACTTTGGCGCTATCTTCAGTCAATTTGATTTCGATGCGGTTGGCATCTACAAAGTCCACAATACCGTGAACTGCACTGACCACACTGGTTCCCGAATCGATCACCACCCGCTCTTCGATGCCCGTTCCCACGGTGGGGCTTTCGGCCCGTACCAAAGGCACGGCTTGTGACTGCATGTTCGATCCCATTAGGGCGCGGTTGGCATCGTCATGCTCGAGGAAAGGAATCAAGGAGGTGGAAATCGAGACGATTTGCTTGGGCGACACGTCCATGTATTCCACTTCGTGCGGCGCAAAGATAAAGGGGTCTCCCTTGCGGCGAGCCACGATGCGCTGGGTTCCAAAACTACCGTCTTCATTAAGTGGGGTGTTGGCCTGCGCGATGGTGTAGCGGTCTTCGATGTCGGCAGTCATGTACTCGACCTGCTTGCTGACAATTCCGTCGATCACTTTACGGTAAGGCGCTTGAATAAAGCCGCGCTCGTCCACCTTGGCAAAGCTGGCAAGGCTCGAGATCAAACCGATGTTTGCACCCTCGGGGGTTTCGATGGGGCAAACCCGTCCATAGTGGGTACGGTGAACGTCCCGCACATCGAAGCCCGCCCGCTCGCGGGTCAAACCGCCTGGCCCCAGCGCGGAAATACGGCGCTTGTGGCGCAGCTCGGAGAGGGGGTTGGTTTGGTCTTTAAACTGGGACAACTGGCTGCGTCCGAAAAACTCGCGCATGGCTGCCACAATTGGGCGGTTATTGACCAGTTTGGCAGGGGTGGCTGCGTCGGGGTTGCCCAAGAGCATCCGCTCACGCACCCCACGGGCCATACGGCCCAAACCGACCCGCAACTGATCCGCTAGCAATTCGCCCACAGTACGGATGCGGCGGTTGCCCAAGTGATCGATGTCGTCGTAACCCACAGGCGCATCGTTAAATTTGGTGTCTCCTCGGTAGATCGCCAGCAAGTAGCGCAAGGTATCGACCAAGCCCGCATCGCCAAACACGCCGTCCTCGAAGGTCAACAGGGTTTTGGTATCCACATTGATACCCAATTTACGGTTGATTTTAAAGCGACCAGGATCACCCAGATCGTAACGGCGCGGATCGGCAAGCAGGCTGTACAAATAACTGATGGCCTTGTCGCGCTTGGGTGGGTCGCCTGGGCGCAGCACAGTAAACAGTCGCAGCAAGGCTTCATCGGCATTCATACCAAAAGACTTGTCCGCTTCCACTTCGGCATCGCCCTGTTCGGCAAATAGCTCTTTGATGGCCTCGTCGTTGTAGCCCAGTACCCGCAGCAACATGCTGACGGGGAACTTGCGCTTGTTGACTTTCATCTCGAGGATGCCACTGTTGTTGAACTCGAGTTCGATCCAGGGGCCACGTTTGGGCATAGGGATGATTGCAGCGGTATAGATGGTTTTGGTTCCACGGAACGAACGGGTGAAATAGACCCCAGGCGAACGGTGAATCTGCGAAATGACCACGCGGTCTGCGCCGTTGATCACAAAAGAGCCATCTCCAGTCATCAGCGGCAAATCGCCCAAGAAGACCTTATCTTCTTTGATCAGACCGGTATCTTTGTGGATCAGTTGCAGCTTGGCATACAAAGGTGCATCGTAGGTGCGGTCTTTCTCGCGGCACTCGGCGGGGCTATATTCGGGTTCACCAATAGTATACTCGAGGAAGTCCAAAACCAGACCTGCTCCACGGTTCTTATCGGTTTCATCGATGGGGAAAACTTCTTTAAATGCGCTTTGCAGGCCCAAATTCTGGCGGTGTTCGGCAGAGGCATTGTGTTGCAAAAAGTGGTTAAACGAATCGATCTGGGTTTCGATCAGGGTGGGCAATTCGATGACTTCGGTAATTTTACCAAAACGGATGATTTCTAGCGGCTTTTGCATTCACGCTCCTCGAGCTTGACCCCACCACCCCCAAATTATTAAAGTTGCTCGAGCGGGGTGGGGTATGAGTGTTCTTTAGCTGACTTGAATACTTGTGGAGATCCATCCAGGAACATCACGTCGTCATTGCCGATCTTGGATAACAACCGTAGATTATTCTGTGTTAAACCTATGCCCAACCCAACCTGTATCAACAAGAAAAGACAAGAAAAAAGATTTTTCCTCGAGTCATTGGTTTAGGCGAAAGAGCGGGGTTAAACGTCTTCCTACTGCGGATTTTAGGGTGATTGTTTCACCTTCCTCGAGCGTCTTTTATAAAGCGTAGACACCCCGAGTTTAGGGGCGTAGCGCTTCAGTCTATACCTCGAGGGCTACTTTGTCAAGACACATTTTTAAAGATTTTGAGGACTCGAGCGGGTGTGCTGGGTGGGGGAAACCTAGAAAAATCTAAGAAAATTTGACAGCTAAGGGGACTCGTGCTAATATTCTCTACGCCAACCGTGCATATACCGTGTGTGGGTGTGCAGTCGCAAGGCGCTGTAGCCAAGTGGTAAGGCAAAGGTCTGCAAAACCTTCATCCGTCGGTTCGAATCCGACCAGCGCCTCCAAAGTTGTATCCATAGTCTCGTAGCTCAGGGGTAGAGCACTACATTGACACTGTAGGGGTCAGCAGTTCAAATCTGCTCGAGACTACCAAAAAGTTTTACACAATTTTCCCGCCCTACGCGCTCGAGGGGCGGGAGTTTTCGTTTTTGTTGCGCTCGAGGGTAAGGTGAAAAAGTGGGCTTAGCCTAGTTTTTACTGCCAAGATTACAGCCACGGGATTGAAAACCTCGTATACGACAGGTTTTTTATAAATAAGCCCAACTAGAATATTGCTTGCCTCTTTGAAATTAGAAACCATTTGTCCCCCTCGAATGTAACTTTACAAATGCCAACCCACTCGAGCCACCCACTCTCCCCGCTCGAGCCTGAGCTTGTTTTTTAAATTCAACTGCCAAAAAACCTTGATTAGCGCGGTAAAATCCTCTAAAACGGTATAAATAACGAATATCTAAAACAACCGCTCGAGGGGAAACCATGACCGCAAAAGAACATAAACCGATCTGTAAAGCCGTATTTTGCTGTACTGAACATGCGGATCTCAAAAGTTATTTGCGCGGTCTGGGAAACCTAAAACATACCGAAAAACATAGAGAAAGTGCGTTTTCGGTGCAGTTTGAAGGACATACCCAACTGTCCCATTTGTGGGCGCAGCTCGAGCGGGATGGCGAGGTTCAGGCGGTGATTTTGGATGCGCGTTTTGCAGAAACCGTGGCGGAACTGCGAAAGATCCATGCCTTTCGCCCCGAACTCGAGCTGTATGTGCTGGTTCCCAAAGCACTGAAAGATCAGGTCAATGCCTTGTGCGACGAACCGATCAAGGGCTATTTTCTGCTGGAGGAACAGGATTTTCGTTCCCTCGAGCGGATTGTGGTTTCCCACATTCTCGAGCGCTGCCACACACCTTTTTTTGACCAGTGGCTGCGCTATACCCGCATGGCGGTGGATGCCTGGCACACCCCAGGCCACTCGAGCGGGGATTCGCTGCGGGGTAGCCCGTGGGTGGGGGATTTTTACGATTTTTTGGGAGCCAATCTATTTTATGGCGATCTGTCGGTGTCGGTACGCATGTTGGATTCTTTGCTCGAGCCGACAGGGGTGATTTTGCAGGCTCAAGAACAGGCGGCGCTGGCCTTTGGAGCCAAACAAACCTACTTTGCCACCGGCGGAACCTCCACCGCCAACAAAGTGATTTTGCAAACTTTGCTGTCTCCTGGCGACAAATTATTGCTAGACCGCAACTGTCATAAATCGGTGCATCACGGGGTGATTTTGTCGGGGGCGCATCCAATTTATTTGGATTCTTCGGTGAATACCTACTACGGCATGTTTGGCCCCATTCCGCAAAGCCGAATTTTGGCAGCGCTCGAGGGGCATAGTGATGCCAAGGCACTGATTTTGACCTCGTGTACCTATGATGGTTTCCGTTATGATCTGGCCCCGATTGTGCGGGCAGCCCATGCCAAAGGGATCAAGGTGATCATCGATGAGGCGTGGTACGGACACGCCCGCTTTCACCCCGAGTTTCGGCCCACTGCGCTCGAGGCGGGGGCTGATTATGTAACCCAGAGTACCCACAAATTGCTTTCGGCCCTATCCCAAAGCGGGATGATTCACATTGGTGATCCCGAATTTAACCCACACCGCTTTCGGGAAAGTTTTAATATGCACACCTCTACCAGTCCGCAGTACGCCATGATTGCCAGTTTGGACGTGGGCCGCAAACAAGCCAGTCTCGAGGGGTTTAAGTTGCTCAGCAACACCCTCGAGCTGGCGGCGGAACTGCGGCTGGGAATCAATGCCACCTCCGCCTTTCGAGTGCTTGAACTGGACGATTTATTGCCCGATGAAGTGCGTGACGATGGCATTCGGCTCGACCCCACCAAATTGACCGTGGATATTTCGCAAAGCGGCTACGCGGTGGAAGAACTCGAGGAGATCTTGCTCGAGCGCTATTCCATCCAGGTGGAGAAATCCACCTTCAACACC
>JANYFS010000332.1 GCA_025359705.1 Deinococcales bacterium
GTGGAGATGAGAGCGAGTAAGATGTCGGATGGGGTTGTTCTCTGGTTGTGTTTCACACCTTAACCATGAGGGATAACCCTTTTTTTGTCATCCCCCCTCAAAAACTTCCGAACCATTGATATTTTTGAATTGCATTTTTTGGTCAATTTGTCAATGTCCCATATACTTTTCCCAATCGGGTTGTACATCCGCAATGTGACCGTAAGCGTACATGCTAAAGTTTGGTGCTTTGGGGCGGGTGCGTAGGGGCATCCCGATTTCATCCACCAAGCGGTCTCCTTTCTTCTGGTTGCAATCACGGCAGGCCGCCACCACATTATCCCAACCGTGTTGGCCTCCTTTGGAACGGGGAATAACGTGATCTAGGGTTAGTTCGTGCTTGGCACCACAATATTGGCAGGTATAAAAATCGCGGCGCATCACATTGCGCCGCGAAAACGGGATCGGATGAATGCGAGGGCGGCGAATATACCGCTTTAGCCGAATCACACTGGGTACAAACATCACCGTGCTGGGTGAACGCACCACATCCGAACTGTTCTCGAGGACTTCAGCCACTCCGTACTGCATCAACGTGATGGCCCGTTTAATGGAGCAGACGTGCAACGGCTCGTAGGAGGCATTGAGAACCAGCACTCGAGGTTGGCTTAGATTGAGAGTGACCGAAGGAGGCTCACCCTGTTGGGGGATCGATGTTGCCTTCACGCTTTACAGTTTAGCGCACTATGGTGAATTTTATGTCTGCCAAAACCCATAGTTGCTTCTAGGTCATCTGGCTTAGGTACGGTTTGAATGAACGGTTTGGCTAGTTTAAGTTCTTCCCAGCTATGTTTCAGAGAGTCTCGCAAAGCCCGAAATCTTACAGGTCTTGAATAGGAACTTCTTTAGCTGGGAGCTACTTAAAACCATTTCAGTCGCCAAAAAATGACTGCCACAATTAAATCCAGAACCACTGCAATGCCAACCACCCACAAAAATCCATTGGGATTATGCAACAAGGGTATGGGTACATTCATGCCAAAGATTCCTGTTACCAAAGTGGGAATGGCAATCAAAATAGTGGTGGTAGTGAGCAGTTTAACCACTGCATTGACATTATTGGAGATCACCGAAGCAAAGGTTCCCATCATCGAGGACAAAATATTCGTGGTGATGTCGGTCATTTCGATGGCCTGTAGGTTTTCGATAATCACATCATCGAGCAATTCTTGATCATCGGGATAAATTTCAAAAACACGGTCTCGCTTAACCCGTTCCATCATCAGCTCATTGGCTTTGACCGCAGTTTTAAAGTAAACCAAAGATTTTTCTATTTTTAGCAAGTCGAGTAATTCTTTATTGCGAGTTGAAGTCTCGAGGCGATCTTCTACAAGATCTACTTGTTTATTGATTTGTCGTAGATCGATTAAAAATCTTTGAGCAGTCCGTAAAAAAATTTGTAGAGTAAACCGATTTTTCTTGACGGTAGACACTTGCCGCAGCCGCCCATTTTTAATTTCATGGAGTACGGGGTTAATTTGGGTACAGACAGTTAGAATGCAACGATCCGTATGAATAATTCCCAAAGGTACCGTATCATAAGGAATATCCGAGTGTTCGCCCAGGGGATACGAAGTTTGCATGATAATCGAAATAATCCCATCGTCTTTCTCGAAGTGAGGGCGCTCATCTAAATCGAGCGGTGCACTGAGATATTCAATCGGAATGTGATGTTCTAAAGAAAGCCGCTCGAGTTCTTCTGGGCGGGGATCGATAACATTGATCCAACACCCCTCGATAAAGGATTCAGCTTGAAATAGTCTGCCCCCTTCACTACGAAAATACTCGATCATGATTGGATATCTCGAGGGCCAAACAGAGAAAAATTACAGTGCGTGAGCTGAATAAAACTGCAAATGGGATTGCAGGTAGCGGGGTGAAGCATGGAGACCTCCTGAGTAAAGTAGAAAAGACGACATCATCCAACAACTGGGAGGTTCCAATTCGCTCATATTTTGCACAGATTCTCTTTGTACGGTATCCATAACACCACCCCCTTTACCTGCGGCGCTTCCAGTTTAGTGCTTGGGCTGGACGAATCGCAAGGTGTCGCTCGAGGGTCGCTCGAGATTTTGGGATGCCCTCGAGCGAAAAGCACCCCCAAAAACCACCCCTAAACAGCATCTGACCCACTCTCGAGATGTGCAGGTTCGGTCATTTCACCGAAGTTTGCGGCAAAAGTTGTTGAAAGTGATTAGGTCAAATGGCCTAAAAAGGTACCGTTTGCTCAAAGGCTTAAAATCAAAAAATCCTGTCTGGATCAAATTAAGCTGCTGTTTTGTTAAGTGTTATGGGAATGCGAACCCACGTTCATAGCACACGGGCGCTTGACCTCAGCCATTTACTAGGCTATTATCTTTTACGCGCGTCGAGGCGTAGCGCAGTCCGGTAGCGTACTTGGTTTGGGACCAAGGGGTCGTTGGTTCGAATCCAGCCGCCTCGACCACTTTTTG
>JANYFS010000363.1 GCA_025359705.1 Deinococcales bacterium
AACACCGCTCGAGGCTGTGCAGCAAAACAAAAACAAATGTGCAGATTTGATGCAGACACTTCACCATTTATCAATCATCCCTAGATCAAAACCGCTCGAGGTCGTCCTACAGTAGACTTTAGAGTAGGTCAACCCTGTCCCAGTATTTAAGAGGAGCCACTATGAGTACATCTCCACTGATTTTGGTGGTGGAAGACGAAAGCCAAATTGCCGAGATTATCGAAGGATATTTGCGGCAAGAAAATTACCGTACCGAGCGGGCCAAAGACGGCGAGCAAGCCTTGATTATTTTTCGGAGTGTGCGCCCAGATCTGATCATTTTGGATTTGATGCTGCCCAAAATGAACGGCCTCGAGGTGCTGCGAAATGTGCGCCAAGAGAGCAATACCCCTGTCATTTGTGTCACTGCCAAAACCGAAGAAGTGGATCAACTGATTGGCCTCGAGCTGGGAGCCGACGACTATATCAGCAAACCGTTTCGCCCCCGCGAGTTGATGGCACGGGTGCGGGCAGTGCTGCGCCGCTCGGGAATGAACGCTCAACCGCAACATCTGGCAGAGCCACCCGTGCGAATTGGCAAGCTCGAGGTTGACCCTGTAGGAGTCAGTGCCAAAGTGGGAAACCACAAGCTCGAGCTGACTCCCACCGAGTTTCGTTTGCTGTACACCCTTGCCGCCAGTTCGGGCAAAGCCTTCACTCGCCTCGAGCTGATCGAGGCCGCCATGCCCGAATCCAATGCCCTCGAGCGGGTGATTGACGCACATCTGATGAGCCTGCGCCGCAAGCTCGAGGGGAATGGAGTGGTCAATTTGCTGCAAACCGTGCGCGGAATTGGTTACAAGCTCGAGGGATAAAAGGGTAAAATGCCTAAGATGATCCGTTGGTTTAATCGCATATCGGTACGACTGGTCTTGTCCATGATGTTTGTGGCCTTGCTCAGCATTGTAATCATGTTTGTAAGTACCAATTATGTGGTACAGCAGCAGTTTAGCCGTATCGAACCCGATATTCGCAATCAAATCAACACTCAGAATAATAATCAAGGGGATAATCAGAATAATAATCAGAATAATAATCAAGGGGATAATCAGAATAATAATCAGGGGAACAATTCGGTATTTGGAAATTCAAACACCCTCTCCCTTGTTTCCAATTTTGCTGCCAATCCCAATGCTAAACCCGATTCCAATCCCGATGATCATTCCAAAACCCCTCGAGTTCCCAGTGCGCCCGATGTAGCTTTTGGGGTGGTGTTGCCCAAGAATTCTCCTGCACCCACCCAAAATACCTCGAGCTTTGGGGTGAGCATGTCCAGCGATTTGAGTGACACTTCCACAAGGGGGGGGCGGCGCTTTCGTTCGATTCTCAACGGTAGCAGTTACCGCAACGAACTTTTGCTGACCATCGGGCTAGCGGCGCTGCTTTCGGTGGCTTTGGGTGGCGGTTTGGCCTGGTTGCTGGCCCGCAGAATTGCCCGCCCTTTGGTGGCGGTTTCGGACGCTGCCACCCAAATTTATAGCGGCAACTTTACCGCCAGAGCCAACCTAACGCCGCTCGAGCAGGGCAGCCACGACGAGGCCACGATGCTGGCCCGCAACTTCAACCAAATGGCCCAAAGCCTGCAAAACCTCGAGACCGAGCGCAAAAACCTGATTGCCGATATCGCCCATGAGCTGCGAACCCCTTTAACTATTTTGCAGAGCAGGCTGGATGCCTATGAAGACGGCATTGTGCCGCTTTCGCTCGAGGAGATGGGCAAGCTCAGTTTGCAAACCCAGTTGCTGACCCGTTTGGTGGAAGATTTGCGGGTGCTGTCGCTTGCCGAGGCAGGGCGCTTGACCATTCGCAAACGCAGCCTCGAGATGGGGAATTTGCTGCAAGATGTCTTGCTGGGCTTTTCGGAGCGCTTTGCTGCCAAAAATATCAAACTGCATTTTCAAACCCCCTCGAGCTTGTGGATTAACGCCGACCCAGACCGTTTAACTCAAGTTCTAGTCAATTTGCTGAACAATGCCTTGCGCCACACCCCAGACAGTGGTTGGGTGCGCCTCGAGTTGATTTCTAAAAATGGTGAACTGTTGCTTAGCCTGACCGATTCTGGGCAAGGCATCAGCCCCGAGAATTTGGGCAAGGTATTCAACCGTTTTTTCCGCGAATCCGAAGAGCGCAACCGCGAATCGGGCGGCACGGGCCTAGGCCTGAGCATTGTCAAAACCCTGCTCGAGCTGCATGGGGGGCGGGTGGAGGCCAGCAATGCCAAAGGTGCAGGCGCACAGTTTCGGGTGTATTTACCTTTGCACTCGAGCGGGGTGGTTTAGAACGTTTAGAACCGTTGTCCGTAATCACCGTCTCGAGCATTCGCTCGGTATTGGCTCGAGTACGTTTGGTTTTGTTTAGGAATCAGAGATACTAAATCCTCGAGTGCATATTGACTAAGAGAGTCGATCCATTAGCTATTTCTCCTTGTTTAATTGTTGAAATACAATTTTCACCCTATGGGCTTCATCCAAATAGGGAAAATCGAAGGTCTCGAGCTGGCGGGAAAGCACTGCATCTGGGACTCGAGCGGCTCTCGAGCGGTTTTGGGTGTAACAGCTCGAGGGTGTGGTGGCAAAAACGATCAGCTCGAGCTGTGCGCCGTAGTCTAGGCCCAAACAGAGCGGAATCTGGCGAAATTGCCAACGCACATTGGTGGCATCCCAAACCATGTGTTTTTTGGTGCGTAGACCCACTTTTAGCCGCTCTTTGGCGGCCTGCATCACCTGCCCATTGTGCGATTGGTCTTCCACATCGCCCGTAATCTCACCGCGCAATTGATCGAGCGACACAATCTGTTCGGGTGCAAAGTTTTCCCGTACCCACGAACTTTTTCCAGAACCGCTGATCCCGCAGGTCAAGGTAACTTTGGCAAAGCCCTGTTCAAAACGGTGGCCCCGCGCCACAGCCTCGAGCGGGGTGTGAATGGTTCCACTTTCAAAATCGCGGATTCCTGCTTGCAAAGCAAATTCTCGCAATTCCTGCGACCACTGCGGCCTCTGCTCGAGCAGCATTTCGCCCCAATCCAAATAAGGCGGCGCGTCCCACACCTCGGCCTCTTGGCAGAGCATCCGAAACAGCTCGAGGTTTTCCAGTTGCTGCGCGGTGTCGGATGCCGTGCGCCCCGAAAGATCGGCCCACTCGAGGCGGTAGAGCAATTGGGGGTTGCACAAGCGGGCCAAACGCATGAGCTGGCGGGGTGGGGCTTCGTCTCGCACCAATTTCAGCGGGTCGTGATGATGGCCCACCAAGGCCAAAACCGTTTGGTAAACCACTTCGTTTAAACCCAGCTCAAGCAACCGCAACGCCAAATAGGAGCGTCCTTTGTCGGCATGGCGCGGTGAGATGATACGACCATCTTCCTCGCGGGTTTTGGTGGAAATCGGTTTGGCAATATCGTGAAAAAGCGCTGCCAAAATCAGGGACACTCTTTGGTCGGGGGGTAAGGGTTCCCGCTCGAGCGAACTATAAACTTGATTCAGCACCATTTGAGTATGGATTTTAACGTTGCCTTCATAGTGCCACAGCGGATCTTGCGGGGTTGCCTCGAGTTGATAGAGCAGTGGGAAAAGATGACCCCAAGCGACAATAAACTGCTCGAGGCTGGGAGTGGCATTTTGATAAAGCGAGGTCAGTATGGACGTGTTCATAGTAAGTCATGTCCCAAATTTATTCGTAAATCTGTTGGTAAATCTGCTTGCAAGCCGTTAGGAACCACTGCTTTGTCCAGCCAGTGCTGATCGGTTTGCACATGGTTGGGGCGTACCCATTTGGCGAGGCTTTTACCAAACTCGAGATACTCAAAAGCCGCACTCAGACGCACCACATAGCCCTCCACCTGCTCTGGATCAAAACTGATTTTACGAATTAGGGCTTCGTCCCAGATACCCTGATAAAAAACCTGGGGGGTAGCCAGCTCGAGCAAAGCAGCCCACTCGAGGGTGTCTTTCCAACTTTGGCAGCGGTTGTGTTCGTCCCAGACCGAAAAAAGATAAAAATAACTCTCGAGATTGGTGTAGTGCAAAGAATGCACTGCATACATATTTTCACCGCACAAACGCCAACCCTGCGGGATCTCGTGGGCAAAGCTACCGTGAAAGCGTTTGATCCAGTCCCTCGAGGGGTGCGGGCGGGTGTCTAGGCTGCGGGCGTGCAGAGCATGGCGGTACAGCGAGGTATTTTCGCCGTCCATTTTTTGGGTGACAACCACTTCCCTACCCTCAAACACGCTTAAATCGGCACAATACACGTCATCACTTCCAGCTCCTGGAGACCACGGAAGATGTGGGGTACGGGGATATTTTATTTTGAGTGGGTTGGATACGGGATCAAACATAAATCACCTCTAAGTACCTCGAGCGGAGTTTGAGCCGCATTTCACTCCAGTGTAGAAGTTCTGGCTCGAGGGGTGATCCGCGTTTTGGCTTACCCAAATGGATTTCGAGTAAATCTTGAAAATTCAAAATTACTAAACAAATACTCACTTTACAAAACTCCAGCTCTTCAGTCTTTGCACTGCTCGAGGCTAAGTATGCTATGAAAGTGTGCTTTGAGTAGGTATTTTGACAAGGCAGGTTGACCCAATGGGTCGGCAAGATAATGTAGCAAGAGACAACTAAAACCGTGGTAAACAGTTCCGCCCTACACCTGCTATACTTTTGTGCAACATTATGACTCGAGCCGAATCTACCACCATTACCATCCGCGACGTGGCTTCCAGTGCAGGAGTTTCGATTGGAACCGTCTCGAGGGCGCTGAAAAATCAACCAGGTCTGACCGAGGAAACCCGCCAGCAAGTGCTGGAGGCTGCACATCGGCTGGGCTACAACATTGGCAATTTACGGCAAAGCAAGGTGCGGCGGGTCAGTTTTCTCAGTTTTCGGCTGCCCGACCTGCCAGTCAATCCTTTTTATTCTCATGTGCTGCACGGTGTAGAAGCAGCTTGCCGCGATCATGACATCGTTTTATCCTTTATTTCCATTCGGGCAGGAGACCGCATCACTGAAATTGTGCGCCGCCACGAAGCGGATGGCTTGCTGTGTGTGGGTTATTTCGATCCCAAACACCTCGAGCAAGTTGCCGAATTTGGGGTTCCCTTGGTGCTGATCGACCATTTTGTACCTGGTTTTTCCAGCGTCAACATCGACAATTTTTCGGGAGCCTACCAAGCCATTCAACATTTGCTACAAACTGGGCGCAAACGCATCGCCTTTATCAGCGGCCCTAACCACTATTCCAGTGCCGAGCGGGTGCGCGGCTTTCGGCAGGCGCTGTTTGATGCGGGAATTCCCGCCGATCCCTCGCTCGAGGTGTTGCGCGATCCCGTGGATTCGCACTTTGGAACCCGCGCCGCACTGGATCACCTGATGGCCCTAAAGAACCTACCCGATGCTATTTTTTGTTACAACGACTTGTCCGCTTTGGTGGGCATGACCTATGCCCTCGAGTGTGGAATTCGGGTTCCTGAAGATTTGGCCTTTGTAGGTTTCGACGATATTGATGCCGCAGCCCACAGCCAGCCCGCCTTGACCACCGTAAAAGTGGATAAAGAAATGCTAGGTCGGCGCGGCCTCGAAGTGTTGTTGGGTCGCCGCTCGAGCTTAGACGATTTCACCGAAACCTTTGTGGAAACTGAATTGGTGATTCGGGAAAGTAGTGTTAAGTAACTCCCATGTCAGATTTAGAGTTTTTCTAAATCTGACAGCGACCAATCGGAGGTTGACTAGATAGATTATAAAGTGTATAATTCTACTCAAATATGCCCAATCAGCACACTTTAACAATTCGAGAAGCAGCGGATAGGCTGGGGGTTGGAACCAAAACGC
>JANYFS010000391.1 GCA_025359705.1 Deinococcales bacterium
TGGTGGGGTACGCGGTACTTTCCACCCAAGTGCAAACCACAGGTTCCCTGGGGCTGGCGGGATTGTCTGGGCCTGTCACGGTGACACGGGATAGCTACGGCATCCCGCATATCAAAGCCAGTACCGACGAGGACGCAGTGCAGGCTCTGGGCTTTGTTCATGCCCAAGACCGCATGTGGCAGATGGATTTCCAGCGGAGGGTAGGCGCGGGACGGCTGAGCGAGGTACTGGGTAAGGGTGCGCTCGAGAAGGATAAATTTTTGCGGACGTGGGGCTTTTACCGTGCGGCCCAGCAAAATTATGCGGGTTTAAGTGACCGCAGCAAACGGCTGCTACTGGCCTATGCCAAGGGGGTCAATGCCTTTATCGAAACGGGCAACCTGCCACTCGAGTTCACCCTATTGCGCTACCGACCCGAACCCTGGAAACCCGAAGACAGTATGGTCTGGCAAAAAATGATGGCTTTTGACCTTTCGGACAATTGGCAGGGCGAAAAAGATCAGGTGGCACTGGTGGCAAAAGTGGGCCAAGAAAAAGCCGCCAGAATGCATTCGCCGTATCCCAAACAGGGTAGAACCATCCTCTCGAGTGCGGATTTGGCCCAAAGTGATCTGCTCAAAGACCAAGAAAGCACCAAAAAGAGCCAAGTAAAGTTGAACCCACAAAATCTCGAGCGCTTAAATCGGCTCTCGAGTGTGGTCGCCAGCCTCAACCTCGAGCCATTTGATGGCAAAGGCTCCAACAATTGGGTGGTTTCGGGGCGCTTTACCCAAAGTGGCAAACCGCTGCTTGCCGACGACCCACATTTGTCGATGAGTGCGCCTTCGCTGTGGTATTTGGCTTCGCTCGAGGGCAAAACCCTTAAGGTGGTCGGAACCACCATTCCAGGGCTGCCCGCAATGGTGATTGGGCGCAATGCCCAAGTCGCTTGGGGTGTGACCAACGCTGGCCCAGACACCCAAGATTTATTTGTGGAAGACAAAGATGTGTTGCTCGAGTCTCGAGTGGAAACCATCAAAATCAAAGGCGAGAGCGATCTGGCCCTGACTGTTAAAACCAGCAAACACGGCCCAATCATCAGCAGTGAAAATGGGCAAAATCTGGCCCTGCGCTGGACGGCCCTCGAGCCGAACGATACCACCATGGACGCTTTCTTGGACATCAATTTTGCCCAAAACTGGCAGGGATTTACCAAAGCCCTCGAGCGCTATGTGGTTCCCAGCCAAAACTTTGTGTACGCCGATATCAGCGGCAATATTGGCTACTATGCCCCAGGCAAAATCCCCATTCGCAACGGCTGGGACGGCACCTTACCCGCCTCTGGCAGCCAAAATTGGTCGGGCTATATTCCCTTTACCGAGCTACCCCACGTCTACAACCCGCCCGAAGGTCTGATCGTCACTGCCAACAACCGCATTGCGCCCGACAGCTACTTGCATACGTGGGGTTCGGATGGTCTGTTTGCCAAACCGTTTCGTGCGAACCGCATCTCAGAATTGCTTGAGGCAGGAAAAGCCAAAAAACTTTCCCTCGAGGATATGGTGCGGATTCAAAACGATGTGGTCAGCAACATTTGGCGAACTCTCGAGCCTGATCTTCTGAAGGTGGTTGCCCAAACCGAGCGCGAAAAAGATGCCCTCGAGCGCCTGAAAAAATGGGACGGGAACCTGCTCGAGACTTCCAGCGAAGCCAGCATTTTTGCCGCATGGTACTCCGAACTCGCCAAAATGCCCGTGGATGAACTGGGTACAACCCTGCCTGCGCCCTATTTCAACGATGCTTTATGGATTAAAGCCGCCCTCGAGCGCAATGATCCTTACTGTCAAGAAAATGAGGTGGGCGACTGTGCCACATGGCTACACACCAGCTTTGCAAAAGCGATTTCTATGCTCGAGGGGAAATTTGGCAGATACATCGACACCTGGCAATGGTCGGAGCTGCACAAAGCCGAGATGCGCCACGGGGCCTTCGATGGCGTGAAGGGCTTGCGCGAAATCTGGACTCGGGCCACCCCCAATGCGGGCGGGTTACACACCGTCAATGTGGGCAGCTACGAGCTGGACAGCTTTATACAGCACAAAGGCCCAGGCTACCGCCAAGTGATCGACCTGGGCAACCCCACCTCGAGCCTGTTTGTGAACCATTTGGGTCAATCGGGAAATCCCTTGGTTCCCAGCTATACCAGCTTTATTCAAATGTGGCGCACAGGAAAATATGCCCCGATGGTTTGGGATGGAGTGGGGGATGTGTTGACGCTTACACCCTGAGCTGCGCTCAAGCATAAGAGCGTAAGAAACAGATGATGTGGCTCAAGGTTTTATACAGCTTTTTTCTCGAGATTATAGAAAAGAAATTAGGTAGGGGCTGGTTTGAAACCCGCCCAGCACGGGAAATATTAACATAGACTCTCCTCGAGCGCCCAAATCTGTCTTGACCTTACAGCAGCACCTAATGGGCTTAGTCGCTTTACGGTAAACGGTAAACCCCCTCACTCGAGCGGAAACCGCTGATACAGGGCCACAAAACGCTCGAGCAAGCCCTTGCCCCGCTCGAGGCTGGCGGGGGCAATCCATTCGTCTAGGCGGTGGGCGTTGCCGCCCAGATAAACCCCCAAGGCCAGCGCAGGGATGCCGTAGGGTGCAGCGGCGTTGGCATCGGTAGAACTCGAGGTTGTTTTGATTTCCAGTCCTGTGCCTTGGGCGGCTTGGCGCACCAATTTAAGCAGTTGGGTGTTGTTTAAATCCCCTGCGGGGCGGTCTCCCACCCGTTCCAGCTCGAGCCGTGCGCCGTGTGCGTCCGCCACCGCCTCGAGACAGCTTTTGGCTTGATGCTCGAGGGTTGCCAAGGCTTCTCCCTCAAGTGAACGCAAATCCAACAGCAAACTGGCCTTGGCAGGGATCGAATTGACGCTGGTTCCGCCCTCCACCGTACCCACATTCAAGGTGCTGCGGGGGTAACTGGGAAGCGGAATGTTGTAGAGCGCGGTGATGGCTTGGGCCAAAGCGCGGATGGCACTGGGTGTGCGTTCACCCCAAGAATGACCGCCTGCGGTGTGAAAGCTGGCGCGGTAGCGGCGCACCCCCACCGGTTGGGTCACAGCCAAACCCAAATAGCCATCCACCGCCACAAAAGCCCCAATGTTCGGATTTTCTTGGGCCAGAAGTGCCTTAGCCCCCAACAAATCCCCCAAACCTTCTTCGCCCACATTGGCAACCAACCATAAGGGGCGGCGCAAACCATGCAGCTCGAGGTCACGCAGAAAGGCAGTCAGTACCGCTAGGCTCGAGCTGTTATCGCCGCAACCTGGCCCAACCCAGCGGCTGGGTTTTTGGGATTCATCGATTCGCACACTCACATCGGTAGCCGCTGCAAAAACGGTATCTAGGTGGGCCGCTAGCACTAGCGCTTTACCCACCGGCGGGCCAAGCCGAAGTTGCACATTGCCCACATCATCTAGGGTGGCACTGCGGCCCCAGGTGTGTGTGAGCTGCGTCCAGAGCTGGGCAATCAGTTTGGCTCGAGCGGATTCTTCAAAGGTCGGAGCAGCGGTCTGGGCGATGGTTTTTAAATATTGCAGCGGCACGGGTCTAGTTTAGTCTAGTTTGGTTCAAGTTGAGTACCCCAAACTCGAGTGTAGACAGGCAGGCTCGAGGGTTGGGGTGTTTAGCACAACCCCCAAGTGGTTTTAACTTTTTCTGAAAACACCCCTATGGCGGTTCAGTATCCGATATGCTGCTCGAGCCTTACCTTACAAACGTTGGTTTGCCAAGCGAGTTTAGTTTATAATCGATGTTCAAACCTTAAATGCGCTATTTTGTTTCCAATATTGGCAAAAATGCAGTCCATAGGGCTGGTTTATTTGTGAAATATTCGGCATAATTTACCGTAGGGGTGGGGCTTCATAGGAGAGATATGAAAAGAGTTACATCTGGGTTTGTTGCCTTGGGTTGTTTGGCTTTGTTTGCCTCCTTGTCGCAGGTTCGTGCAGAGACTTTGAAGGTGATTACCGTTGCACTGATGGCTCCACGTTCGGGTCCAGTCAAAGGATTGGGTGACGAAGTATTTACGGGCGCACAACTGGCTCTGGGTCAAGCCAAAGCCGAGTTCCGCAAAATAGGATTCAGCCTTCAGCTCAAAGCCTTCGACGATACAGCAACTCCAGATGTTGGTGAAAAACTGGCCCAAACCCTAGTGAACGATAAAAATATCTTGGTTATGGTGGGTCCAATCAATTCGGGTGTTACCATTCCTGTTTCGGCGGTGTTAGCCCCCTATAAACTTTCGGTGGTTACGGTAAGCAGCAACCCCAAAGTTACA
>JANYFS010000403.1 GCA_025359705.1 Deinococcales bacterium
TCCTTTAAAAATTTTTGAATTTTAAGAATTTCTAAAATCTGGGAATTGGAGAATTTGAAGATTTGGGGTAAAGTTCTGAAACCAAGGGAATCAAAACGGGAATTAAAAAATCGAAATCAAAAAAATTTTAAAAATCTAAAATGGTAAATTCCGAGATGGTAGAGTTCCAAAAGCGTCAAACCTGCACCCAAACAACCCTCGAGCCACACTGATCACCCCACTCGAGCCACCCTCTCAACCGTTCTCAAAAAAACTTAAAAAACAAAAAGTCTGCACCAAACGAGGTTTTCATGTCCAAACCTGTTCAAATTCAAATTACCCGCAAAGCCCTCAGCGAAAGTTTGGGAGCCTTGGAACGCATCGTGCAAGCTCGAGCCAGTAACCCAATCCTCAGCATGATCAAGCTGGAAACCAGCACTGAGGGCTTGCTACTCAGCGGAACCAACACCGAAATCGATTTGCAAAGTTTCGTTTCGGCCCAGTCCAGCGGCGTGATCAGCGCGGTGGTTCCTGCCCACCTGCTCAACCAAATCGTCAAAAGCATCTCGAGCGAATTGGTCGAAATCGAAATTAGTGAACACGAACTCGAGATTCAGGGCGGAAAATTCAAAACCAAGTTGCAAGCAGGAGACCTCGAGAGCTATCCTGTACTGTCTTTTCCCAGCAATGCTGATGCGGTTTTGGATGCCAGAGAACTTTCCAGAGCCTTCTCGAGTGTGCGCTATGCCGCTGCGGTGGAAGCCTTCCAAGCAGTTTTTCGTGGGATCAAACTCGAGCTGGACTCCAAACGCACGCGAGTGGTGGCCTCTGACGGCTTCCGCTTGGCCCTCAAGGAACTTTTGCCCTCGAGCGTGGAGAAAAGCCTGATTTTACCCGCCAAAGCGGTAGATGAGCTGATCCGCTTGCTGCGAGACGGCGAAGTCAAACTCAGCTTTGGGGGAAGCCAGCTCAGCGTTTCCACGGATCGCTACAAAGTGAATTTGAAACTGCTCGAGGGCGATTTCCCCGACTACGAGCGGGTTATTCCCAAAGAAATCAAGCTGATCATCCAGCTTTCGGCACACGATTTGAAAGAAGCGGTCAACCGAGTTGCGGTTATGGCGGACAAGAGCGCCAACAACCGCGTTGAATTTCAGGTCAGCCAGTCTATCCTCAGCCTAGCCGCCGAGGGGGATTACGGACGCGCTCAGGACTCCGTAGAGGTATCTCAATCGGGGAGCGAGCAGGCTATGACTCTTGGGTTCAATGCAAAGTACGTTACCGATGCTTTGGGGCCAATCGAGGGGGATGTGATCATCGAGCTGTCGGGTTCCAATACCCCCGCAATGTTCAAATCTGCGGATGACACGGGTTATTTGGCGGTTGTGGTTCCTCTGAGGGTTTGATTTGGGGGATGTTTTCGGGATGTTTTGGCTCGAGTTCCCCGAACTATCCAAGTTCCCCAAATACCCTAAATTCTCTACGTTGTTTGAATCATCCTCGAGAAAAAGCTAAACCTAAAAATACTGTACCAGCAGGACAAACAGAGTTTTCCACGATGGATTGTGGAAAACTCTGTTTTTGTGTACAACTTTTGGGGATAACTTTTTGGGGGATATTTGGGGATGTTTTAAAAAATTTAGAATGAATAATATACACTCGAGCGGAGTATTTATTCATAATTTTCTTTGATTTTTAGGGTTGCTCGAGGTTCGCTTTTGGGGCTGACTTTCGCCAAACGTTTTAAGTTCAGGCTTACTCGAGGTTTACTCTGAGGTTTGCTGATATGGACTTGTTTTCGATTGACTAGACTTTAACTAGACTTAGGCAGAAAACAGCGCTTCATTCCACCCAACCATCAGGGGATTTGGGTATAGTGTCTCAGGTACACTCTCTCAGCGAGAGTAGGAGGAACATCATGGCAAACATTGTCAAAGTCATCGCCCGCGAAGTGTTGGATTCTCGTGGAAACCCTACCGTAGAAGCCGAAGTTCACCTCGAGGGGGGCGCATATGGTCGCGCCATCGTTCCGAGCGGGGCCAGCACAGGCAGTCATGAAGCGCTCGAGCTGCGCGATGGGGGCAGCCGTTATGTGGGCAAAGGCGTGCAAAAAGCCGTGGAGAACGTTCACAAAATCATTGCGCCTGCTTTGATCGGTTTGGACGCTTTCGACCAAGTGGCCCTAGACCGCACCATGTTGGCCCTGGACGGAACCCATAACAAAGCCAATTTGGGCGGAAACGCAATTTTGGCAGTGTCGATGGCGGGCGCACGGGCTGCTGCCAATGCCCTGAACATTCCCTTGTATCGCTACTTGGGCGGCAACAATGCCAAAGTGTTGCCACTGCCAATGATGAACCTGATCAATGGCGGATCACACGCCGATAACTCGGTGGATTTCCAAGAATTTATGGTGCAGCCGATTGGCGCACCCACCTTCAAAGAAGCCCTGCGCTACGGAGCCGAAATCTTCCACAGCCTGAAAAAAGTGCTGTCCAAGCGTGGCTATAACACCAATGTCGGCGACGAAGGCGGCTTTGCCCCCGATCTGAAGAGCAACGAAGAAGCCTTGCAAGTGCTGCTCGAGGCCATCGAAAAAGCGGGCTATGAGCCTGGTAAAGATGTGACCATCGCGCTCGATCCCGCCGTCACCGAGCTGTTCAAAGACGGACACTATCACCTCGAGGGGGAAGGCCGGGTGCTGTCCACCGAGGCGATGGTGGATTTCTGGGCAGACTGGGCCGAGCGTTATCCCATCACCAGCATCGAGGACGGCCTTGCCGAAGACGATTGGGCTGGCTGGGCCGCTTTGACCGCTCGCTTGGGTGACAAACTTCAATTGGTTGGCGACGATTTGTTCGTGACCAATGTGACCCGTTTGCAGCGCGGCATCGAAGAAAAAGTGGGCAACTCGATTTTGGTCAAAGTCAATCAAATTGGTAGCCTGACCGAAGCGATGGACACCATCGAGCTTGCTAAGAACAATGGCTATACCACGGTGATTTCGCACCGTTCGGGCGAGTCTGAAGACAACTTTATTGCTGACCTTGCGGTGGCAGTCAATTCGGGCCAGATCAAAACCGGTTCCGCCTCGAGGTCAGACCGTATTGCCAAGTACAACCAATTGCTCCGCATTGAGGAAGCCTTGGGTGCGGACGCGGTGTTTTTGGGTGGAAAAGCACTTAAAAAGTAAGATCTGTAATTGAATTGTGCCTCGAGTAATCAAGAGTAATGACCTCGAGCTTAAATGAAGTATTTAAATGAAGTCTGGAATTACGTTTATGTCGATTAGGGACAGGGGTTTTACCTCGTCCCTAATCGCTTGCTGAGGGAAACAAACATGACCGAAAACACCGTACAAAGACGAGCCACTAAAATTGTGGCGACCATCGGCCCCGCCAGCCGCAGCCCCGAAGTTTTGGGCCGTATGATTGATGCAGGCTTAAATATTGTGCGAATGAATTTTTCGCACGGTAGCCACGACGATCACCGCCAGACCTTTGATTTAGTACGCAAATTGGCAGCCGAAAAAGGCGTGACCATTGGGATTTTGCAAGATTTGCAAGGCCCAAAAATTCGGGTGGGGATCTTTAAAGATGGCCCTGTGATGCTCGAGAAAGGTAAAACCTTTATCTTGACCTCCGAAGTGATCCAGGGTGATGTCAACCGAGCTACCACCCAATATGCGGGCTTGGTGCAAGATGTGCGCCCAGGTATGACTTTGCTGCTGGATGATGGCAACCTCGAGCTGATGGTGGCGAAGGTGGAAGGCAACGACATCTATACCACCGTGGTGATCGGTGGCAAGCTCAGCGAGAAAAAAGGGATCAATGTTCCTGAAGCTGCGCTTTCGGTTCCTGCTTTGTCTGAAAAAGACCGCGAAGATTTGGCTTTTGGAGCCGAATTGGGAGTGGATTGGGTAGCCCTCTCGTTTGTCCGCTCGAGGGAAGACATGCTGGACGCACGGGCCGAACTTGCCAAGCACAACTCCAAAGCCAAACTGATGGCAAAAATCGAAAAGCCCACTGCAGTGGAGCGGATCGAGGATATTTTGGAGGAGTCGGACGGAATTATGGTGGCACGCGGTGATTTGGGTGTGGAATGCCCCCCAGAGCAGGTTCCTTTGATTCAAAAAATGTTGATTCAACGTTGCCGCGAACTGAACAAGCCCGTAATCACCGCTACCCAAATGCTCGAGAGCATGAAAGAAAACCCCCGCCCTACCCGCGCCGAAGCCTCCGATGTCGCCAACGCGATCATGGACGGAACCGATGCGATTATGCTCAGTGCCGAGTCTGCCAGTGGAACCTACCCTATCGAGTCGGTTGCCATGATGGACCGCATCGCTCGAGTGACGGAGGCATCGGACTTGTACCGCGCCCATCTCAAGTCGTGCCAAGTGTCTTCGCCAACCACCAGCAACAGCATTGCAGTTTCGGCTTGCACTATCGCCGAAGATATCGAGGCCAAAGCCATTGTCTGCTTCACCTCGAGTGGTTCCACCGCCGCTCAAGTCTCGAGCAAGCGCCCCAACACCACCATTATTGCTAGCACTCCCCATGTGGAAGTTTGCAACCAAATGGCTTTGTTGTGGGGTGTTTTGCCCATGATTGCTTCCGACATTCACACCACCGACGAAATGGTGACCATTGCCGACGAAGAGCTGAAGGCTTCGGGGGTTGCGGTATCGGGAGACCGTTATGTGATTACCGCTGGAGTACCCTTCGGGCAAAGCGGTAGCACCAATATGATTCGGGTCG
>JANYFS010000304.1 GCA_025359705.1 Deinococcales bacterium
GGCCACACCCGCACTTAATACAATAAAGGCCCCCTCGAGCAGCCGTTGCAAAATAATTAAACCAATGTTGGGGCCAACTTTGATGGTATCGAAATGAATTAAAAAATCCACAGTTTTGAGGGTTCCCACCACCTCGCCCCACACCACCAAAATGACCAGCAATAAAATAAAAAATGCCCCCGACTTGGAACCTCGAGCGAAGGAATTGAGCAAACTGCGCGTTTTTAAAACCAGTAGGCTCGAGTTGTATTGTCCGCTCGAGTCTGAACGGGGTTGGATTAGGCTATCTTTGGCACTGCTCATACCCCCACCGCTCGAGGGGCATCATGTTCATGGGATTTGCGTTCGTCCTCGAGCAAGCGAAAAAACACATCCTCGAGGTTAAGGCTATGGGTTTGCTCCTTCAGGGTTTTCATATCGCCCAAGGCGATCAATTTGCCGTGATCCAGCACCGCAATGGTATGGGCGATGGCCTCGGCAAGCGGCATCGAGTGGGTGGTCAGCAAAACGGTATTGCCTTTGGCGGCGTATTCGCGCATCAGTTCGCGCACCTGCTTGGCAGCCCGTGGGTCGAGGCCCACCATCGGTTCGTCCACCACCAGCACAGGGGCTTGGGGCAAAATCGCGGTGATAAAGGTCAGTTTTTGTTTCATACCGTGCGAAAAGGTTTCGATCAGGGCGTTGCCAAATTCGGAAAGCTCAAAAAACTCGAGCCATTCTTCAATTTTCGCGTCAATTTTGCCCAATTTATAAACCCCCGCAATAAAACGCAGCAGCTCCCTTGGTGTCAGTTTGGCATACAAATAGGGCCGATCTGGGATGTAGCCGATTTGGGCCTTGGCCTTGACCGCTTCTTTCCAAACATCGATGCCTTCCACCAAAATCTGTCCGCTCGAGGGCCGTGTTAGCCCTGTAATGGAGCGAATAGTGGTGGTTTTACCCGCTCCGTTGTGGCCTAGCATAGCAAAAACCTGACCCGTAGGAATGGTGAGATCGAGGGGATGTACCGCCTGAAATGCGCCATAATTCTTGGCGTACTGCTTTAATTCGATCATAAGATTAAGAATACCCAAAGATTTCGCAGAAGAGGTGCAGAATGTTACCGAATTTGTCGAAAATTCACGGAATACCCTGTGAATACCCCCAATAGGAGGGATGAGTACTGTCGACTGTTGAGCATTGTTTATTTTTTGTTTTTAACATATTATAGCTATAAATATCGTTTTTCAGACGACTGGAGCATTTTTTTGATGATGTGACGGAGTTGTCTCGCCACAAATCAATTCATAGACCAAATCCATAGACCAATACTTTTGGAGATGATATGTCCCAAACCCCCTCGAGCGAACTTCCAACTTGCCTAACCTTTAGTGAACTGCGCCAAGCCTGCGCCGATTTGCGCGGTGTAGTGGAGTGTTTTCCCTTCGATCTGGATGTGATGGTGTTTAAGGTGGGCGGCAAAGAGAAAGGCAAGATGTTTGCCTTGATGTCCATCTCGAGCGACCCTGTACAAATCAGCCTGAAGTGCGACCCTGTGCGGGCCGAAATCCTGCGCCAAACTTTCCCGCAAATTACGGCGGGCTATCACCTCAGCAAAAAACACTGGAATACCCTTACTCTCGAGCCAAATAATCCCCTCGAGCCAACCTTAATCCTCGAGTTAATCCAGCATTCTTTTGACTTGGTGGTCAAGGGAATGACCAAAGCCGCACGGCTCGAGTTGGGTTTTTAAGCCTTTTCACACCCGCTCACCCGCTTACCTTCATAACAGTCTCTAGGAAACCCGCGTCTTTAGACGTGGGGGCGAATGGAGCGCCTGCGGAGTTGGCCCGATAGCAACCAAGCCCGACAAGTGACAAGTGCTGCTTTAAGGTCAAAACAGGCGGAGGATAGGTGCAGTCTTAACTCCAAGACGTGCTATCTTGGCTCCAAGACGTGTAGCAGGCCCAATAGCTTTAGCTTCTTTCTTCATATATTAATTTCATATATTGACCTCTTGTGGTTCGCAAGGCGGAGTGCTATGGTGTGGCTCGTGAAGATTACGTTGACCGCCAAGTTCAAACTTACCCATACTCTCGAGCAAAAAATTGCTTTGGACAAGGTGAGCTTGGCGTTTCGGAATGCGATGAACTTTGCTTCTCGAGCGGCTTTTGAAATGGATAAAACCAGCAGCGCCAACAAAATTCACAAAGCGGTCTACCGAGACATTCGGGAAAAGTACAAACTGGGTTCCCAGATGGCGTGTAGTGTATCGCGTTACGTGGGTGCGACTTATCAAGCCCAATGGACTAAACTCAAGAACCACCAAAAGAAACAGGCTTCTCGAGCTGAACGAGGATTGAAGGTTCGGCACTACAAGGGATTGGACGGCGCTCCCAAATTTGTAAGCCGCACTTTGACGTACCAATACAACTACGATTACAGTTTCAAGAAGAACCAGCAGGTTTCCATTCTTACCCTCGAAGGTCGCCTTGTTCTGCCCTATGAAGGCTATGCCAAACATCTGGACTACATTGCTCGAGGTGCGGAAATTGGCGCTGGAAAACTGTGGTACAACAAGAGTAAAAAGCAGTATTACTTGCTTGTTTCTTTCACGATGGAGGTTCCAGATCCCCAGCCCGCCGATCACCGAAACGTCGTCGGGGTAGATGTTGGGCAGCGTTACCACGCAGTAGTTACAGACACCTCGAGCCACACTCAGTTCTTTTCGGGGAAGGAAACCAACCAACGAAAGGATCACTACGCAAGAATTAAGCAATCCCTCCAGCGAAAAGGCACTCGTTCGGCAACCAGAAGATTGATTCAGTTGTCGGGTAGAGAAAGACGGTTTATCGCTGATCGCAACCACCAACTCAGCACTCAAATCCTTACTCGTTACCCTCGAGCCATCATTGGTCTTGAGGATCTGACCCATATTCGAGAAAGAACCGAAGGTCACTCGAGCCAAAAGTCCAGCCAAAAAGCACGTAAAGCTAGGAAGCGTCGCAGTCAGTGGAGTTTTGCTGAATTGCAAACGTTTATCGCTTACAAGGCTCCACTTCACGGCTCGATGGCGATTAAGGTGGATGCAAATTACACCTCCCAGATGTGTATAAAGTGCGGGCATACTAGCAAAGAGAACCGCCCCCAAAAGGGATTGATGTTCAAATGTCAAGTATGTGGTTATGAGTGTCATAGTGATCTTTTAGGTGCGAAGAACATTGCAATGAGAACGTTGTTGGTTCGGCAAGACTGGACTAACACGGGGTTGTTATCAGAAACCCCTGATGTGTCGGGCGGTGAAACTAAAGCTGCACGTCTGAAAAGATATGCGGAACTGCGGTGGAGTCCAGACACAAACCAACTGCTTTAGCTGTTGGTAGTTGATAATTTGGCAATGTCCCAAATGTCCCAACCCCCCAAACAACTCAAACTGGCCTTCTTTGCCTCGGGCAATGGCAGCAACCTACAAGCCATCCTAGATGCCTGCGCCTCGAGCGAACTGGATATGTCGCCCCAAGTGGTGATCAGCAACAACAGCAAAGCCTATGCCTTAACCAGAGGCCAATTGGCGGGCATTGGTAGCCACCATTTCAGCAGCAAAACCCACCCGCACAACCTAGACCAAACCATCCTAAATACCCTGCTCGAGCATTCGGTGGATCTGATTGTGTTGGTTGGTTATATGAAAAAACTGGGTGACGAAATCCTCGAGCGCTTTCGGGGGCGGGTTTTGAATATTCATCCTGCGCTGCTGCCCGAATTTGGGGGCCACGGAATGTATGGCCTGAAGGTGCATCAGGCTGTGGTAGCAGCGGGTGCCACCCACAGCGGAGCCACGGTGCATTTGGTGGATAGCGAATACGACACAGGCCCAATCCTCAGCCAAGCCCGTATCCCCCTCTCGAGTGGGGAAACCCCCGAAAGCCTCGCGGCAAAAGTCCTTGCGCTCGAGCATCGTTTATTGGTGGAAACGCTCCAGAAAATTGCATCTGGGGAACTCGAGCTGGAAGGTTTAAAAACCTAACCCGCTGATCCATTAAACTGCCCCCATGTCCATCATTCAAAACATCGAAGGAACCCCATTTCAACTTCCCATGCGCGGCGCACTGCGTTGGGGGTCTGGCTCGAGCCTCAGTTATGCCGAACACACCCTGATTACCGTCACCCTCGAGGGGGGAATCACGGCGTATGGCGAAGCCTTATCACGGCCCACCATCTACGGCGAAACCCCGCAAAGCATTCAAGGTGTATTGCAGCATTTGAGCAAATCTTTGGTCGGCCTCGAGGTGAACGATACTGCCGCGATTTCCAAAGCGCTGGGCGGTCTTGCCAACAACCACACCACCAAAGGCGGCTTAGATATGGCTTTTTGGGAGGCGCGAGCCAAGCTTGCGGGTGTGTCTTTGTTTGATACCTTCGCGGGGCCGCACCAACAGCTCAAGGTTTCCTATATTTTGGGCATCTCCAGTGCCACCGAAATGCTCGAGGAAGCCGCTCGAGTTCATGCCAGTGGGGTGCGGGTGTTCAAGGTCAAGGTGGGCCGCGACTACCAAAAAGATTTGGCGGTGATCTCCCAAATGGCGGCTCAGCTCGAGGGGGTGGAACTCTACGCCGACAGCAACGAAACCTTAAACATCGAAACCGCCCCCCAAATCCTCGAGGCCATGCGCCAGGCGGGGCTGCTCTGGGTGGAAGAACCCTTGCCCGTCCACCGTCTGCGAGACCGTATCGCTCTAAAAAAATTGGACATCCTACCGATCATTGCCGACGATTCTTGCTTTACTTTGGTTCAGCTCGAGCGGGAACTGGATTTCGATACCTTCGACATCCTGAACATCAAAACCCCCCGCACAGGCTTCACTGAAAGTTTAAAAATGCTCGAGCTGGCCCGTAATGCGGGCAAATCGGTGATGATCGGCTCACAAGCGGGCAGCCTGATTTCCACACGGTTCGCGGCCCTCTTTGCCTCGCAAAACGGGGTGGACTGCGCCTCAGAACTCAGCTTTTTCCTCAAGCTCGAGGGGGATATTGCTGCGCCCAACCCTGTGCTAAACCAAGGGTTTTTACAGCTCGAGGATTTGCGGAATATTCATCTGGTCAATAGTGCGCTCGAGGAGAAGTTATAGCGCAATTCGAAATGATCAACACAAAAATACCTCGAATGATTCTTGGTAAATCTTGTCTCACGCGAAAATCCTCATCACATCTCGAACATGTGTATCCATCTCAGTGCTTAGCGCTATATGAATTCAGCACATCACACCAATCCCGCCCTAGAACGGCTGATCCAAATCAACTCCGAAACCTTGATGGAGACCTTGGGCATTAAAATTCTCGAGGCCAGCTCGAGCAAAGTGGTGGCCCAAATGCCTGTGGAGCCGAAGGTACATCAGCCTTTTGGATTTTTGCACGGCGGCGCAAGCGTGGCTCTTGCCGAAACCGTAGCCTCGATTGGAGCGTATTTTTCGGTGTTAGACCGTGGCATGATGGCCTTTGGCCTCGAGATCAACGCCAATCATTTGCGCCCCAAACAAAGTGGAATCGTCACCGCCACCGCTACCCCCATTCACCAAGGGCGCAACATCGAAGTCTGGGAAATTCGCATCCAAGACGAAGAATATCGGGATATTTGCATCTCGAGGTGTACGTTGGCAATCGTCAAAGACAATACCCACTCGCCCAAGATTTAGGGTTTGCTCGAGCTGGTATTTTGGGTGGGGTTTTGGGGAGTTGCAGGTATGTGTTTACTTTGCGAAAAGATCACTCCACCCAAGATCAGCGAAAGCAGGGCAATCACAATGAAAAAAGGTGCATTGGAGGGGGGTTTGGAAGAAGGGTTGGGTGGAGGATGACTCATCTGCCGCGAGTTTAAGCCATTTGCTCCACGACTTCAAGGAACTTTGGCTGATCTTGGCTGATCTTGTTTGATCTTTTGTTTGATCTCTTGACCTATGTTTGATCCAACTTATTCACCTTGGCTCGAGTGAATATTTTGCCAATGGCTTGCCTGCGTGTCCACAAAAACCCCAGCAGATACCAAGCCAAAACCAAACCCACCCCCAAAGCCAAACTTTTGAAAAAGACCTGCTGGAATTTAGTGCTGATCAGCAATTTAAACATCGGATCACCATTTGCCATGTCGTCCATTTTGGGCAAAATCAATTTGTAGGCATACCACGGGATCACAAAACCCGCCACCGCAAGGGGCAAAGCATAGACTGTTGCCGAATTGCGAAGCAGCAGGTAAATCCATAGCGAACCACTGACCACGGGCGAAATGATCCACCAGCTTTCCAGCAGGTCTTTGGCGGTTTTGGGGTCGGACATAAACACCAGCCAGCCCACAGGAATGGCTAGGTAGGCAAACCAACCTCCGCCCACCTCTGCCAGCAGCAGGGTTCCCACCACCCAAACGGTCACCAATTGGGGCCACTCGAGCTTGGTAAAGCCCATCAACCAGACCAAAATCCCCAAACCCAAAATCCCCCGCAGCCAAGCCCAACCCGCTCTAGTACGGCGTGGTGCGGCGCTCGAGCGGGGTTTTTCTACCTTGGGCAATTTGGGGGATGTGTTGGAGGTGGGTTGGGTCATGCGAAGATCATTTTAGCAGCCCTCGAGGGGTTCTCGTGAAATATTCACATGAGTTTTTTAGTCGTTGATTTTTTAGGTCGTCTTTTTGGAGCTGCCTCGAGGGAAAGTGAAGAGTTCTACCCAAAAATCTACCCAAAAATCTGTTCCAAATGATGCTCGAGGTGACGCACATAATCCCGCACCACTTCGCTAAAAGTGTAAGTTTGCCCCGCAAATTTCCGCTCGAGGACAGATGCATCTAACTTGGCAATCCCTTTCATCAGAAAAAGCAAATGCTGGTTATAGGTGTTCCACACACTAAACACATCCA
>JANYFS010000306.1 GCA_025359705.1 Deinococcales bacterium
GCAAACGAACTGAGCTATCAAGTTACTGCCAAGTTTGATGCTTTCTTGCTGAATAAGAGCACCTTCGCAGCCTCTTATGGCAGTTGGAACGGAACGAACCGTGCTTACACCCCTTGGATCAACAGTGACAATACAGGTTCCTTTGGTGACAAGAAAGGTGCATTCACCACCACACTCACAGGCTACACCCTCGAGTGGAACCTGTACGATGTCAGCCTTGCCTTCGGCGACTACACCCTCTCGGGTAACGGTGAAAACAACCGTGGTCAAGCCTTCCGCATCGGCTACAAGGTGACTTTCTGATCTATCGCCTAATTTAAGGCGAAATAAAACGACACAGATAAGAAAACCCGCACTCTCGAGGTGCGGGTTTTTGATTTT
Source organism: Deinococcales bacterium (assembly GCA_025359705.1). Lineage (GTDB taxonomy): Bacteria > Deinococcota > Deinococci > Deinococcales > Deinococcaceae > JACMOA01. The sequence continues at coordinate 382 of JANYFS010000306.1, forward strand.
GGGTACACTTGAACCTATGGAACAAAAGAATATGGAACACACCAAAACTTATCCACTCGAGGGGATTCGGGTGATCGAAATGGGGTCTTTGATTGCGGGGCCGTTTTGTGGGCAAATGCTGGGGGATTTTGGGGCAGAGGTGATTAAGGTGGAAACCCCCAAAGGTGGCGACCCCATGCGGGTTTGGGGGCGGCATAAACCTGGAGGGAAAAGCCTGTGGTTTCCGGTGATTGCCCGCAATAAAAAATCGGTGACGCTGGATCTGCGTCAGCTCGAGGGGCAAGAATTAGCCCGTGAACTCATCTCGAGGGCGGATATTTTGGTGGAGAACTTTCGACCTGGTACGCTCGAGGGGTGGGGATTGGGCTGGGAGGAGCTGCACCGCCTAAATCCCAAACTGATTATGGTGCGGGTCTCGGGGTATGGGCAAAATGGGCCACTGAGCGCTCGAGCGGGGTTTGGCAGTGTGGGCGAGGCGCTGGGCGGCCTGCGTTATCTGTCGGGCGAGCCAGACCGTGCGCCCGTGCGGGTGGGGGTCTCGATTGGGGATGCTTTGGCGGGGACCTTGGGGGCGCTGGGTGCGATGATGGCCCTGTTTCACCGCGAACGCACCAATGGCACAGGTCAAATGGTAGATATTTCGCTGTTTGAGGCGGTGCTAACCTATATGGAATGCCTGATTCCCGAGTTTGCCATTGCGGGGGAAATCCGTGAGCGCAGTGGCTCGATTTTGCCTGGTATTGCCCCCTCTAATACCTACCCGACTTTGGATGCCAGTTGGGTGGTGATTGGTGGCAACAACGACAATGTGTTCAGGCGGTTGTGTGCGGCAATGGGTCAGCCCGAATTGGCGGATGATCCCAAGTACAGCACTCACGATGCCAGAGGCGCAAATATGCTCGAGCTGGACGATCTGATTGCGCGTTGGACAGGCAGCCTCGAGGCGGAAACGGTGGTGCAGATTTTGGACAAGGCGGGGGTTCCTGGTTCCAAGATTTACAACGCCAGGGACATGCTCAGCGACCCGCATTTTGTGGCAAGGGCCAGTATTGTACGGCTGCTGCATCCCGAGCTGGGCGAGTTCCCGATGCAAAATGTAGCCCCAAAACTTAGCCACACCCCAGGCGAAGTCCGCAGCCTTGGCCCCGAGTTGGGCCAGCATAACCAAGAGGTTTATGGCGAGTTGCTGGGCCGCAGTCTCGAGGTCATAGCGGAGTTAAAAACAAGGGGAATCATATGAATTTGGGTGAACACATCCAGATTGTGGAGGTCTCCCCAAGGGACGGCTTGCAAAACGAAAGCCTGGTTTTGCCGCCACAGACACGGGCCGAACTGATTGGCAAGCTGTATGGCGCGGGGATCACTCGAGTGGAGGGGGTCAGTTTTGTGAATCCCGCTCGAGTGCCTGCGATGGCGGGGGCCGAGGAAGTGATCGGGCTGGTGCAAAAAAGCCATCCAGCACGGGCGCTCGAGGCACTCATTCTCAACCAAAAAGGCTTTGACCGTGCGCTCGAGGCACAGATCAAAACGGTGCGGTATTCTTTTTCGGTCTCCGAGACCTTCAACCAGCGCAACCAAAACTCGAGCGTTCAGGATTCCCTCGAGCTGGGGTTACGTTTGATTGCCCAGGCCAAGCAAGCGGGTTTGAAAATTGCCGTGGTGCTTTCGGCCTGCTTTGGTTGCCCCTTCGAGGGGGAAATTGATCCCAAAACAGTGCTAAACCTTGCCGAAAAACTGCTCGAGGCTGGCCCCCAAGAGTTACTTTTTGCCGACACCATCGGGGTGGGGGTTCCTCAGCAGGTGCGGGAATTGGTGGGGGCATTCTCGAGCAGTACCGTTGCAATTGGGGGGCATTTTCACAATACCCGCAATACCGGATATGCCAATGCCTTGGCTGCGCTCGAGGCGGGGGCCACGGTGTTGGATGCCTCCACGGGTGGGGTGGGCGGCTGCCCTTTTGCGCCCAATGCCACGGGCAATATTGCCACCGACGATTTGGTGTATTTGCTGCACCGCATGGGCATTCCTACAGGCATCGATTTGGATGCCTTGCTCGAGGTGTCCATCTGGCTCGAGGGGGTTTTGGGTCGGGTGTTGCCCGCTCAGGTTTACCGTGCAGGCAATTTTCCTGCGGGGAATTCGGCAATGCGCTCGATTCCAGAATAAACATTCATCCGTTCCCCACGCAAAAAACCTACCAAAGTGAGATCAAATTCTCGAGCCAGTTCCACACCCAGGCTCGAGGGGGCGGAAACGGCAGCTAGAACGGGAATTTGGGCCACCACACATTTTTGTACAATCTCAAATCCTGCCCGTGCCGAAACCAGCAGGATTAAATCCCGAGATTTTCGCTCGAGACTTTTATTCAACATGCCATTCAGCAAGGCCCAACCAATCACTTTATCCACCGCGTTGTGCCGCCCAACATCTTCCCTTGCGACCAAAAGTTTTCCCGAAAGGTCAAATAAGGCCGCCGCGTGGATGCCGCCTGTGTGGTCAAAAAGAGTCTGGCTCGAGCGGAGTTTTTCGGGTAGGGTGTAAAGCATTTGGGGTTCGAGCTGCCACCCAAAAAGTAAAGATTGTAAACCGCTCGAGCGCACATCGTCCAGCGCCGCTTTGCCACACAAACCACAGCTCGAGGTACTGGCAAAATTGCGCCCCACCCTCGAGAGATCAGGGTCGGCGCTGCGGCTCAGCTCCACCGTAACGATGTTGTAGCGCTGGTTTTCTGGGGAAATATCGTGGCAATAGGCAATTTTTTGAATGTCGTCTCGTGTCTGCACAATACCTTCGCTAAACAACAAGCCTGCCGCCAGCTCAAAATCCTCGCCCATTTGCCCAGCGGTTCGCATGGTTACGCTGATGGGCAGGGTTTCCCCCCCTACCTTCAAACGCACCTCGAGCGGTTCCTCTCCTGCCACAAAATCTTTTTTGCTCGAGCGGTGGGAGCCGTCGAAGGTGTGGATGCGGGTTTTGAGTTGGCGGCGGGTCATGGTTTTACCCGCTTACCCGCTCAATCCGTACCACCGCATTATAGTCAGGAACCTTACTCTCCAGTGAGCGCTTGTGTGCGTCCAGCAAAACATTGCCCTCGGGCCAGTGGACTTGGACATTGCCGCTTTGCATTGGGGCAATGTAGATTTTGGCCCGCATTCGCCCCGTTTCGCTGACCAATTCCACCGCGTCCCCCGCTGCCAAGCCCAAATCCTGAGCATCCCTTGGGTTGATCAAAACCGCGTCTCTCGAGGCACCGGTAACTGCATCTTTGTTTTCGTGAATCATGGAGTTAAATTGCTTGCCACGGCGGGTAGAAAGCCGAAAGGTTCCAGCGGGTAAAGCGGCGGCGCTCGAGTTCACAATCGCAAAATGACCCTTGCCATCCGCTGTTTCAAACTTGCCATCTTTGCACAAATGCGGGCCGCCGTATTGAAATTGGTCGCCTTTGCGCGAGAGCATGGCGATGCCTTGATAGTTCGGCACCACTTGGGCAATCTCGAGGCGGATGTCTGGAGTGGTAGCGCAACCCAGCTCGAGGTCGGGGCGCACTTTTTTGGCGAGCTGAAGGAAGACCTCGTGTTCGGCGCGGGCCTCACCGATGCGGGGGCCAGGGATTTCGGGAGAAAAAATCACCCGCCGTTCGGTGCTGGTTTCGGTGATGCCCCCTGCCATTTCGTAGCGGGTTTGAGCGGGCAGCACAATCACTTCATCACCGTCTACCAGCATTTGGCTGGTCAAAAATAAATCCATATGCACCCGCAAAGCGATCCGCTCGAGCGACTGTGCAATGTGGGTGGGGTCGGGCATCACTTCCATAAAGTTGCCGCCCGCACTGAAGAGAATGTCCAGGTTCCCTGCAAAAGCCGCGTCCAGCATTTCTGGGACGCTCAAACCCGCCGCTCTGGGCAAATCAAAGCCATAACTGCGCTCGAGGGCCGCAATATTGCTTTCGCTGAGGGGTTTGCCGCCGGGCAAGGCGCTGGCATAAGCACCCATTTCGGCCCCGCCCTGCACCCCCGAATGCCCTCGAATCGGCATCAGGCCGCATTTGTCGCGGCCCACCCAGCCTTTGGCTAGGCCCAAATTCACAATTGCCCGCACATTGTCTTCACCGCAGGTATGTTGGGTCACGCCCATGCTCCAGACCAGCACCCCCGTTTGGGCATTCCCCACCATCTGCCCAAAGGCCCGCATCTCCAGTTCGCTCGAGCCAGACATCCGCTCGAGGTGGCTCCAAGACAGTTGCTCGAGGTGTGTTTGCAGGGCCGCAAAATTTTGGGTGTGTTCGGCAATGAAGGTGTGGTTTTGCAGGTTGCACTCGAGCAGGTGTTTCAGTACGCCATTCAAAAAGGCCGCGTCTCCACCGGTATTGACCATAAAAAAGTGATCGGTCAGTTTGGTACCAAACAAGGCACTTTCGGGTAGGCTAGGCACCCAGTAGCGCTCCATGCCTGGCTCGCGGTAGGTGTTCACGCACAAAATTTGAGTACCCGCTTGTTTGGCATAGTGCAGGTATTTGGTGGCGACAGGTTGATTGGTTGCCACATTGGAACCCACAAAAATCAGCAGCTCGGTACCGATCCAATCCGAATACGAGCAGGTGCTTGCCGAAACTCCAATCCCTTCCTTCAGGGCCACGGTGGAGGGGGCGTGGCAAACCCTTGCGGCGTTATCGATGGAATTGGTTCCCATCGCCCGCACCGCTTTTTGCACCGCGTAGTACGACTCGTTGGACATGCCCCTCGAGGTCAGAAAAAATCCCTTACGCTGCGGAGTGGTTTTTTTGATTTGGGCAGCGATGCGCTCGAGGGCATCCTCCCAAGAGATCCGTTTAAAACCTTGTTCGCCGCGCAGCCGCAGCATGGGGTAGGGTATCCGTCCCAGTTCGCGCAGCTCGGCACTTTTACGGTTTTTTAGGCTCGAGACATCAGCAAAAACATTCAGATCCAAGCTGGGCATGGTATTCAGGCGCAGTAAACGCAAACGAATGTTGCAGAGGTGTGGCCCCTCGAGCGTCCAATCGCTCATGCCTGTAGTTCCCAAGGCGCAACCATCACAGACTCCATCGTTCAAAATCCGCCAGGCATAGGCCAGGTTATCGCGGTTTTCCCATAGGGCTTTGGTCAGCTCGAGGTAATTGTTGGGGCGCTGCTCGCCCACCCCAAAGGGAATCAGGCTGGCCCAGCTTTGCGGTTTCCAGGTTAGGGGGTTAAAGGTTTTCCAATCAAGCATGGTAATCAGTTTAAACTAAAGCAGCAAAAAACCTTGTGCTGCTTTTTGTGCTGGTTTTTGTGGCTCGAGTTGTCTGAAGGTGTCTCAAAGTTCGTTGAAGGTTTTGGTGGTGGGTGTAATGTGCAAGTTCTAGCTTTTATAGATCTTTTGGCAGCTTTGG
>JANYFS010000312.1 GCA_025359705.1 Deinococcales bacterium
TTGAACCCACCCAACTCGAGCAGGGTGAACACTCTAAAACGCAGCTCCCGACGAGCTGGATTCAAGCCAGCCGTTCAGATTCAGAAGTGCAAGTAGTCCTATCTCGAATGTTGCGGGTAGCCGTGTTGGGTGTGCCGCTGCTGCTGTTAGTTGCTTTGGGGTTGGGTTGGTTGGTGGTGGATCGGGGGCTCAAACCTGTAGATCAGGTTTCCGAGCTGGCGGCCCGCATTGCGCGGTCTGCTCAACCCAGTGAACGGGTTCCCCAAGCACCTGGCAGTGACGAGCTTGCCAAGTTGACCCGCACATTCAATGAAATGTTATCGCGTTTGGAGATGCAGCTCACCCGTGAGCGGATGTTTGCCCATGCCAGCGCTCACGAACTGCGAACTCCGCTCAGTGTGATTCGCGCTACCGCAAGTTTGGCCCTCGAGCGGGATCGTTCCCTCGAGGAATACTGTGCGGCGTTGGTGCAGGTGCGCGAAGTTAGTGGCGAGCTTGCCATCTTGGTCAGCCGCCTATTGACCTTGGCCCGACCTGCCGAGTCACTCGAGTTAAAACCCATCAACCTCGCCGATATTGCCTTGCTGATTGTGGAATTGTACAACGCAGAAGCGCAAACCAAAGGGATTACCCTCGAGATCACCCTAGAGGATGCACCCGTTTTAGGGGATGCAGTAGCGCTCGCTTTAGCCGCAGGCAATCTGCTGCAAAATGCCGTTAAGTACAGCCTCGAGGGAACTACGATTTGGGTCTCATCGGGGCGCTTGGGAACTCGAGCGTTGTTGACCGTACAAGATGCTGGCCCTGGTTTACCCGAAGCAGACATGCAGCGGCTGTTGCAACCTTTTCAACGCGGATTAGCGGCCTCTGGCAGTAGTGGAGCGGGTTTGGGGCTAGCCCTTGTCCAAACCATTGTTGACGCACAAGGTGGCTCACTCGAGCTGACTAATCACCCGCAAGGGGGTTTACGAGCTTGCCTAATCCTGAACAGCACAGCTTAAATCTCGAGCGCTCGAGTGGAGCATCCCTATCAAAAATTCGTTTTTACACAATCGTTACACTCTTTTAGCACAATGATTCCATCACTCGCCACCTGCACCCAAGCTCGAGTGATAAACCTAAAACCAACCTCAACTCAACTTCAAGGAGTCCCAAAATGAAAATATTACAAGCTAGATCCGCAGTCAAACGCACCTCCTTTCGCCCGTTGTCTGGACTGTTGGTAGGTTTGCTGAGTACCTGCTCGGTAAGTTGTGCAGCCACAACCACGACTACAACTACGACTACAACCACCGATACACAAACTCAAAAAGTGGTTGTGGCTGCCAACGCTTTTAGGGCTATCCTCGATGCGACACAAAAAACCAAAGTCAGTTTTGCCTTCGACGATGCCGCCCAACGGGTGCGTTGGTCCAATTTGCCCACGGGTATTTTTCAGCGGGTGGGTTTGCGCTGGGGTGATTTGAGCGTGGCTCAGCGTACTTCCTTGGGTACATTACTTTCTACGGTATTGAGTGCCGATGGCTACCGTATGGTGCAGCAGCAGATGGAAGCCGACGAGGTACTTAAATCCACCAGTGGAGGTGGAAAACTGATTTTTGGACAAGATGAGTATTACGTTTCTTTTTTGGGAACACCCTCCAGCACCGAGCCGTGGATCTTACAATTTGGTGGACATCACTTGGCCCTTAATATCACCGTGGTGGGAGCTAATATCACTTTGGCCCCCAGTTTGACGGGCGGTCAACCTACCACCTATACGGCAGGCGGGCGAACCGTGCGGATTGTAGGCCAAGAAGTGCAAGATGCCTTGGCACTGGTGACTAGCCTGAATACCAGCCAAAAAAGCAAAGCGGTGATCGGTAGCCAAACCATCGATTTGGTGATGGGGCCAGGGCAAGACGGCAAAGCCCTGCAAGCCGAAGGACTGCCCGCGCTGGAGATGACTGCCAGCCAAAAAACGGCTTTGCTTAAACTGATTCGAGATCGGGTGGGCGCAGTAAATACCGATGACCTAACCCTGCGGATGGCTGAACTTGAGAAGAACCTAGACAAAACCTATTTTGCATGGTACGGCCCCACCACAGCGGGAAGTGCCGCATATTTTCGAGTGACTGGCCCTACGGTACTGCTCGAGTTTTCACCCCAACAAATGGGCGGCGACGCAACCAACCACATTCACTCGATGTACCGTGATCCGACCAATGACTATGGTGCAAATTGGATTAAATTACGAAAGAAATAGTAAAATAATTCGCATACTATGATATATTTTCAATATTATATAACAAGGATCATACAATATTGAAAATATTATTTATTATAATAAGTTTATGTTTTTATTATGACATGTTTTTATTATGATATGTTTTTTCTTAAAATATAGTTGCAAACATAATACTGTAGATGAAATGAATCATTTTATTCAAAAAAGATTCAGCCATTCATCATTATAGAATAAGAGAAATGTCACATAGTTTTTTATTGTTCTTGCGAGGTATTAACCATCATGAATAGGGTAAAAACAAAAAA
>JANYFS010000583.1 GCA_025359705.1 Deinococcales bacterium
GTTTGATTTCTGGTTTGATTTCTGGTTTGATTTGCACGTTTGGTATTTTAGGATGTTTCAACCTGCAATGCTGTCCCTTGCACGTTCCACCAAAACTCTAAAAGTGTCGCGCAAAGCTTCCGACTGAATCACTTTGAACGAAACCCCCACCCCCAACCCCAACAGCATTGCCGCAAATGGCTCGAGCGCGTCTCGGGTGCAGCGCAGCAGCGTTCCGCCCGTATGTGCCTCCAGCAACACCCTCGAGCTTTGAATTTTTTTCTGGGCCACCTCGAGCGGGCAATCCAACCACACCTCGAGCGCGTATTTTTCTTGAACAAAGGGCATCGAAGCCTGCAAATAGGCCCGTGCATCGAAGTTTTCGGGGGGTTCAAAAGTCACCTCGAGCAAGATCAGGTCGGCAATGCGGTCTAGCCGAAAGGTTCGCAGGGCTTGGCGCTGCTGGCAAAAACCAAGCAGATACCAGCGCCCATCGTGATGCCGCACCGCATATGGAGCCACCGCTCGAGCCGAAGCCAAGCCTTGGTGGTTTTGGTAGCCAAAATGCACTTCCCTCGAGGCCCGAATTGCCACCGCCAACTGCTTGAGGGTCGCCGCACCCGTGGAAACCGCCCAAGGCCACGGCTCGAGTTGAATGGCTTCTTCCACATCGCGCACCCGCTGGGCAATGGCTTGGGGCAACACCCGCTCGAGCTTTAAACCCGCACTGGAGCCATCTTGCAGCAAATCCTGCAAACCCAAATGCTGCAAAGCCCGCAAGCCCAGCGACAGGGCAAAGGCTTCATCGTCGGAAAACATCAGGGGCGGCAGCCGAAAACCCGCTTTCAGGCGGTAGGAACCCCCCACCCCCCTGGTGGATTCCACAGGAATTCCCAAATCCTGCAACCTCGAGATATAACGCTGCACCGTGCGTGGGCTGACCTCGAGCCGACGGGCCAAATCCGCACCCGTGACCCGCTCGCGGGCCTGCAAAACTTCCAACACCTCGAGGACACGCAAAATGGGGGTGTGCATGGCTTATTATGCCCCGCAATTCCCGACGGATTTTGACGGGTATCGGTTTTATGCTGGTATCAGAATACAGTCGAGCGGTACATATTCGAGGGATTTCAGGAGGATTTTTATGACTCAGACCCAAACCCAGACCGCAATCATCACTCCCGCAGAACTGCTGGCCCACTGGCAAGGACACCTCGGCCTGACCCGCCGCACCCTCGAGCTGTTCCCCGAAGAATCGCTTTTTACCTTCACCCCCGCCCCACCGATGCGCTCTTTTGGCACCATGACCCTCGAGATTTTGGGGATGATTCGGCCCACCCTCGAGGGCTTCAAAAATGGGGGTGAGTGGAGTACCGAATTGGACTATAAAAACGTTGCCAATAAAGCTGCATTGCTCGAGGCATGGGACGAAACCGTGGCGTATTTGGCAGAAACCTGGCCCAAGATTCCTGCCTCCAGACTGCTCGAGGAAGAGGCAGCTTATGGTTTTCCAGCGTGTTCACTATTTCACTTAGCCCTCTATTTGATCGACAATGAGATCCACCACCGCGCACAGGGGTTTGTCTATTTGCGCCTGCTGGGGATTGAGCCGCCTTCGTTTTATCAGCGGTAAGGAAATCACTGGACATTTAGGGCAATATGACCTAAGCTACAGGAGTGTGGATACTCACAGAGCAACGCTTGCGGGAAGCAATGGAAAAATATCCCGACTCGAGAACCGCACTCCTAGATTGGATCACCAAAATAAAAGCAGCAAGACCCGCGCATTTTCACGATTTGCGCGAAGTATTCAATAGCGTTGATGTTGCTTATGATTTAACCATTTTTGATATTGGTGGTAATAATTATCGCCTAATTGCGGATGTATCTTACGCAGTAGGCCATGTCTATATCAAAGAATTCTTCACGCACGCCGAATATACCCAATGGAATAAGGCGATGCGGAGCAAAAAATAAGGTATAAACCATGATTTCTAAACACACCATCCCCGATCACACAGTCGCTTCTTGGAATGCATTCCAAAACTCAACTGGAAATATTTTGTGCCCTATCGAAAATATTGAACATTACCATCAGGTGGCTGACTTCCTGGATAACCTGCTTGATACTGTTCGCCCTGATTATACTACCCATCCCTTGTGGCCTTTGGTCAACTTTGTTACCCATTTGATTGGTGATTATGATACAGCCCATCCACTCGAGCTAGCAACTCCTCAAGAGATGTTGAAGTACTATATGGAACAGTCTAAATTGAACCAAACTGCTTTGGCAAAAGCAACCGAGCTGGATCAAAGTCTCATCAGCAAGCATCTCCGTAACGAGCGAGAGATCAATTTAGACCACGCTCGAGCCTATAGTACCTTTTTTAAAGTTCCCCTCGAGGCTTTTGTTCGCTAATTTGTGTGCAACACAGCTATTCTCAAACCATGAAACCCCTGCTGGTCGTGCTGTTGGCGTTGTACACCCAAGCCTTTGCCCTCGAGGGAAGTTTATTGCGGGACTATCACCCACTGGGCAAAAACCCCAAGCTCGAGCCGATGGTGGCCTGCACAGAAGACAAAACCCACAGCGAGACCCCGCTTGAGCAAGTGTGCCAAAGCCGTTTTGGACGCTCGAGCCTGTATTTTACCGCTGCCAACGGCGACACCCACCCCACCCTAACTGTGCAACCCGCCAAAGGAGCCGCGTTCAAAGTCCAGCTCGAGTCGATGCCGATGTACCTCGAGCGGATGTACGCCGCTGACCTTAACCGCGATGGGCGCGAAGATTATGTCCTCGAGCTGCCTTGGGGTGGGAATGGCCTTGCTTCGGAGGGTTCGGTGGTGATTTTTGCTCTCTCGAGCAAAACGGGCTACCGTATTACCGCCATGAACACCCTGCTTTTTGATGCCTATGCGGTGGTCAAGATGGGGGGCAAATTCCCCAACGTGATCAACACCGCGCTGGTTTCTGCCCTGGGTACCGACCAGCGCCAACACAGTTTTTGGGTACACCACTTTTTCAACATCCAAGGCGACGCAGTGGTGGAAAGCACTCGAGCGGCTGTATGGGTGCAATACACCAATACCCCCCGTGCTGTTCCTACCACCCTACTGACCAAAGCCGAAAAGAAACGCGCTTGGGCCGACTACCTCAGCAACGAAATCACTTTTTTCATGCGGGTAAAGTAGGGTAAACGGGGTTCCTCTCGAGCGGGAAGGTAAGATAGAGCCATGATCACTCGCCTAAAAGTTGAAAATTTTACCGCCTTCGATTCCCTCGAGCTAGAGTTTGGTGAGGGGATTCAAGTCTTTGTGGGGGCCAATGGGACGGGGAAAACCCATTTGCTGAAATTTCTTTATTGTGTGTTGGAAATTTACAGTAAAAACGCAATGGATGATTTGGGGTGGAAAATTGGAATGAAAATGATACATGTATATAACTCTTCAGATGTGAGGAGTCTAATCAGAAATCCAGATGAATATGGCGAATCGGCATCTATAGTAATATATACGAAAGATTTTCATATTTATATAG
>JANYFS010000100.1 GCA_025359705.1 Deinococcales bacterium
AAGAATGTTAGTGCGTTTGCCCTGCAAGAGAACACTTATTCTCTTGAAAATGGGTTAGGGGAGGGTTACACGTATGTGATTAGCGACTCCTCGAGGGGTGAGTTAGGGAGATGAGCGGACACCCCAGTAACCCCTCGAGAAGCGGAATTTAAGCAAAGAACTCGAGAACCTGAGTGAGCGTTGGGTTGCAGCAGCGAATCTACAAATCGGGGTCAATGCTGTAACCTCGATTCCCCACCAACATCCTTCCCAATCCTCGAGGCCCTTTCAACTTATCCCAAATGACACTTCAAGGAGCATCGGCCCCACCCAGTGGCCCTGGCCTTTACACACGCTCGAGCTAAGGGTAAAAGCACGAGCATTCCAGCAGCCTCGAGTGGGACCACGAAACAGTCAAAAGATTCCGACAAACAGTCTCGAGCCACACGAACTCAACCCATGTAATTCGCCCTCAATCAACAACTTCGAGAGGCGCTCCATCAAAAGCGAACCAATCGCAATTCGTCTTTCCCCACTACCAAGCGCCACAATCAGCGGTACAACCGCTGCCCGTGTCGAACAGCGCCCAACTGATCCACCGCAGTGGAAAAAACACCACTACGGTGGATCAGTTGGGATTTGCACTTTCTAGCTCAGCCCAAAACCATTCAACCCCTTGCCGCATAATTTCAATAAAAAAGTCTTTTTCGTTGTGGGTGTTGGGTGCTCGAGTTGGCTACTTCATGGGTGTAAGAGATTCCAGCGACGGCAGGTGTGTTATGAAACGGCTCGAGCCACCACAAACAAGACTATAAAGAATAAATAAAACATTAACCCTCGAGCGCAGCTACCAAAAACGAGGGCATCTTATTTTATATAACTCTCAAAGCTATTATAAAATATAAATCTTTATTAAAAATTTGACACACCATAAACTCGAGTTAAAGCATGGATTTATGGGAGCAGAAACAAATTCTCAGACTATCTCTAAGACACCTTGCCTCGAGTGAGAGAAGCCTTTAAACAATCTTTTTATTACTAATTCTCGAGTTACTATATACATATCAATCTTAATTAAACTTTAAGATATAATAGAAAACTCGAGCTTAGACATTGCATCTAAGCTCGAGTTATTGTAAAATAGTATTAATCAAAGAAGAGCGCCTTCCGTCTAAAGTAAGCGCTCTTCTGAGAAATCCCAACCCCTTTAGAGGTACTGGTATGCAGAACACTATACAGCCCCAAAACGCGCAGTTCAACCCCAAGATCACCGTAACCCTAGACGCTCGAGCTTTCCAAGCCCTAATCACCCTGCTCGAGCGTGAAGAGCAAGATTATGGCCTATCCAAGCCCCAACTCAGCGCACTTCGCACCCTCGAGCGCACTGCTAAAGAGGTGAAGAATGCACGGGCTTGATCTCGAGGTTTATGCGGATCGGTACCAGCTCGAGCAAGAGTACGCCGCTGAACATGAGGAATGGCTCGAGGAACAAGAGCGCAAGGAAGCCCTCGAGTGGCTTAAGCAGAAAACCCCTTCAACTCGAGGTGTCCAATGATTCCCAAGACCCCACAGGCTCGAGCCAAGAAGGTAGCGGAATACGTGGTACTTGCCCTCGAGGTTCCAGAGATTTTAGAAAGCCGAGTGTTTGGGTTATTGCTCGAAGGAAGCCACACCCTAAAGCACCTTAAGCGCGAGATTCGGGAGAATTTACAGGTGGCTCGAGCTGTCCAATGCCAAAGCGCTAAGTTTCCCCTCGAGTGGGTACGCATTGCAGAGGAAACGCTCGAGGATCACCAACCCACCGCGCTTTTTCCAGAGTATTTTCCGATCACCAACGCTTTAAGCGCCTAATTCACACCAAACGCTCGAGGGAATCCGTTCAAATTCCCTCGAGCCATAAGGAAAACATCATGCAAAACGAAACCTATGAATCAAACGATAGCCTCGAGATTATCTATACCTACACCCGCGCTCAAGCGCTCGAGGACGGTGTTTTGATCGATGTCAGCGACACCGCCCGCGAAGCAGGTTTTAAATGCCCCGTAGCCCTCACCAGTGCAGCTTACGCCGACTGTGTGGAATGGCAGGCGGGTGATCACCAAGACGAAAAAGGCAGGTTATGGGATGTCTTGAATATGTGCCGAATTTATGCACGAAGAAGCGATCAGCCCATGATGTTCTTTCCTGTGTGCCGTGTCCCAAGGGGCGGTGGAAAAGCTCGAGATACCCGTTTGAAGTCAGTGATTGGCCCAGGTGATCACTTTGAAATGGTCATTACCATCATGCTTCCCCTCGAGGACTAAACCAGACCCCACATCAAAAATCCCCTACAGGAGTGTAGGGGAGAAGGAAAACCATGAAAAAAGTAACTTTGAAAGCCAACTTGGAAGCCTTGATCACAGAAAAACTCGAGCGATATGGAGGGCAGGTGTACCACTTCTCGAGCGTAGGCATTAAAGCAGTTGGGTATAGCACAGACTCAAGATTCAACGTATTGGGCTACTCGACAAGGAACAGTAACCCCCTTAGACCAGTATTCAACTTCTCGAGAAAAACCCAAGCGGAAGTAGTGCAAGCAGTTGCAAAGGTGATCAGCAGCTTGGAGGAACGAAAAGCGAAGAAAACACAACCGCATACACTCGAGGTAGGGAATATTTTGTATACCTGTTGGGGCTATGAGCAGACCAATATCAGTTTCTACCGAGTGGAAGAGGTCAAAAGCTCGAGTGTAATTTTAGTGAACCTGAATCAAACGCAAGTCGAAGATAGGGGAATGGCTCTATCAGGGTACACGGTGCCTACGGATGAGGTAAAACCGAAGGCAGAACCCTTTATGAAGCGGGTAACTTTTGGTAAGGAAGTGAATTTAGGCAGCTCAGAAGGACGCGCGACGTTATGGGATGGGAAACCAAAAAGCTATAGCAATTGGTATTGACAGGCTCGAGCAGAGAGCAACCTAACGCCCCCCCAGACCAGTAGACTCGAGGGAAGCAATCCAACAACCCCCCAGAAGCGCAAAGCTCGAGGGGGTATTTTTTACTAAAATTGCGCCAGACTCGAGCGTGTGCAAAGACTGGGGCTATTCCCACCCTAAGCGGGGTTATCTGGTTGGGGTGGGGCTCGAGTTTTCTGGTGGGTTATGGCTCGAGTCAAATGCCAAAATCTGATTTTTTGCACGTTTAGGGTGTCAAGTTCGTTTCAATCGAGGTTCCACCCTGTTTGGGAACTAAAGAAATATGCAGCTCAAAATCAAGTGCTTCAGCAATTCGAGCCAAGGTACGCAGTTCGACACGCCCACTAGACTGCTCAATCTGGATCAGTTGTGGGTGCTTCATCCCTGCATTGGCAGCCGTTTCTCTGATGGTCAAGCCCCGCTGCACTCGAGCGGTGGTGATTAAGTCCTTGAGATTCTCAGTAAAAATGATCTCTTCAATTAAAGCATCCACTTCGCTCGAGGTACTCACCGCTCGAGGCAAATTCTTGGCAACTTTCTTAGGACGAATGGGTTGGTCATGCGGCAAAAGAGCTAATTCTGCGAGCGCTTGTTCGGGTGTGATTTTCATGGTTGACCTCCAAAAGCTAGTTCGTCCTATCCGACTAACTGGGTTGAGTTCGTCCTGTTCGTTTATTCGCTCGAGTCTTGGGAAAGATTTCATACCCATGTAACCAATGCCAAGCAATGTATGCCGTGCGTTTAATCAAATCAGTATTGGCGGCGCTTTCAGACTTGACCTCTGCCGCACATAGGTGAAATTCTTGATCGTCTGCGCGGTACAAATAAACTCGAGCGCCACCCGGCTGTCCCCCGCGACTGGTAGTTTTCAATTCAAGGATCGGGTAGCCCGTGATCCCGATTAGGTATCGACTTTCCGTTCCATTCTCGAGTAGGTCTTTAAGCATCTTGCCAATGGCCCGCATTCCCAGCAGTTTGCGTTGATTGGCAAGGCCACGCATATCTCGGATAAAGGGCGGTTCTTGCTCGAGGCTATCGGGGTGCAGAGGATAACGGATCGTAGCCATATTGGTAGCTTATAACTTACCAATCAGGTATGTCAAGACTTACCACAACGAATTAGGACTCGGTCCTAAAAGACTTTTCTGGTCAACGTACCCACCCAACACCATATATTTTCTCGAGGTTTTCAGGATATTTGAATATATTTGGGGATTCGAGCAGAAAATTCGAGCAAGACGAAGAATTCCCCACTCTCGAGGCTTAGTCCGCATTTATTAACGACCTACAGGGATGTTAAAAGTGACCAACAGCCCACCATGAGGAAGAAATTCCCCTTGAGGACACCCTTAAGCCCTGGCCAACTGGGTTGGAGACCGAACTTTTAGCCACTTACATTATCGTTATTGAGTTCGGACTAAACAAAAAATATACAGAAACCTCGAGCGAAACAGCTTTTTGTACCCTCCAGTTGTGTGGAATACCCAGCAATATACCCAGCAAAATACCCTATGTCTCCTTGTTCCCTCGAGCATTCAGCAAAATATATTCAATCTCGCCCAGATCCAAACCCAGTACCCTCGAACCAATACCAAAACCTCTCCCAATACCCTCGAGTGGCCCTCAAATTCCCATGCGTTTAGCGCTCGAGGTATTTTTCCCTTCGAGCCGACACGACGATTTAAGGGCCACCTACACCCCGTTTTATTCTTATTGGGTTTCCCTCTAGCGGTTATTCTCGCAAAATCAAACCACGGTCAAATAAGGCTGCCAAAATGATCGCGCTCGAGTTGCGTTGGTCTGCGTCCTGGTTACGGATAATTACTTCATTGATCACATCTGCCAAAATGTTGGTTGCCTCGAGCTTTAGGGCTGTCCAGCCTACCTTAAACCATAACTTCAAATCCCCACCACCGCCCAAAAAAGCAGCCAAACAGCTTCCCAAACGACGTACCCAGCCCAGTTGTTCCCCCCTTGTGTGGCCCACAGGTGCATTCACCGCGTCAGAGACTTCATAACGCCCCCTGCTGTTTTTGAGTTGGAATTCTTTCAAACTGGGACGAACCCCCGCCGCACGGTTGCAACACCCCTCGAGCATCTCCCAGTTGTTTAGGGTTTGCTTTGAAGTGATATTACGGACTTTCCCCCGCCGATTGCCCAGTTTTTCCCCTTCAGGCAATTGGGCTTGTTTTTTGGCGTGAAAGGCTTTGGCAGTGTATCCAGACAAAATATCCGCCTCAAGGTCTCGCGTTT
>JANYFS010000104.1 GCA_025359705.1 Deinococcales bacterium
GGTGTGAGCTTCCCTTCCCGATCCCAGCGTTGGAGCGTTTTGGTTCCAACCCCCAGCCTATCCGCTGCTTCTCGAATTGTTAAAGTGTGCTGATTGGGCATATTTGAGTAGAATTATACACTTTATAATCTATCTAGTCAACCTCCACCCCTCTGGCAACTTTTAAAGCCAGAAATCTAGGGCCATACATCTAGGGCAAAATACGCACCACCACACCTGTAATATTGTCCGGGCCACCCCGCTGGTTTGCCAGATTGATCCAGTAATCCATCGAGGCTTGGGGGTCAAAATTGCCTTTCATTTCGCTGAGAAATTCGGGGGCTTCCACCAAACCATACAAACCATCGGTACACAGCAAATAAATATCGTTGGGTTGCACTTTGACCGTGCGAATATCGGGAACCACTTGGGGCTTGGTTCCGAGTGCGCGGGTGATGATGTTGCGGTAGGCGTGGTTTTCAGCTTCTTCTTTGGTCAAAAACCCCTTTAGCACCTGTTCGGCAACCCAAGAGTGATCTTCGGTGAGCTGGCGAATTTCGCCCCTACGGGTCACAAAAACCCTCGAATCGCCGACATGCCCCAGCACCGCGCGACCCTCGAAAAACACCATGGTGGTCAGGGTGGTTCCCATGCCACTGAGGTTTGGGTCATAAAGTGAAGCCTGATGAATGGCCCGATTTGCCAAGGTGAAACTGCGTTCGATGGCCTTCTCGAGCGTAATCACCTCGCGGCCTTGCTGCATGGTGGAGGTATAGTTGGCGATCACTTCGGTGAGGGTTTCGATTGCCAATTTGCTCGCTTTTTCACCAGCCACAGCGCCCCCGATACCATCGGCAACTGCGGTGAGTTGTAAGATGCCTCGTGGGGTGACAAAGCTTTTAATCCGGTGGTAGTCCTCGTTATGCTCACGGACTCTACCCGGATGTGATCCATGCCCCAGTTGCATGTTGAGTGATTGCACGCTTTTCTCTCCATCGTCGAAGCTGGCAACTTCAACTTGCTGTTCGGTATTTGCTGATTAGGTTATGCTGTTCGGTATCTGCTGTTCGGTATCTGCTGGTTGGGTTATGTTGTTCAGGTTGAACTGATTCTAAAGGTATTGAGTGGTGATCTTTTGGACTTTATCCTTTTTATCCTAGCATGGAGGCACAGCCTAGAGAACTCATATAAAAAAATTCACGCTTGAGCAGCTAAACTATCCTCCATGATCTCTGCCCAAAAACCTGCTCAAAAACCTGCTCAAAAATCTTCACCTATTGATCGTTCTTGTATTCAACCCCAAGATCCTCCCAGCGGCCCAATCGTCGTACTTTATTGTGATGGAGCCTGTGAAACCAACAAAGGTTTAGGGGGCTGGGCTTACGTTTTACAGTACGGCGAACACCGCTACAAAGCCAGTGGAAACACCCGAGAAACCACTAACAACCGTATGGAACTGACCGCGCTGCTCGAGGGGTTACGCAGCCTCAAACGCCCCTGCGGGGTGCGGGTGGTCACGGATAGCCAATACCTCTGCAAAGCCTTTGTGGAGCGCTGGATTCTCAATTGGCAAGCCAATGGCTGGAAAACTGCCAGTAAGAGCCAAGTCAAAAACCAAGACCTATGGGAAAACCTGATCGAGCAGGCCAAAATACACACCCTCGAGTTTGTATGGGTCAAGGGACACGCGGGGCATGACTTCAACGATGAGGTGGACAACATGGCGGTACTCGAGCGGAAAAAACTCAGGTAAGCACATTGCAAAACTAAACTACCCGTAATACTGCGCTCGAGGTTTATTGCTGGAGGTTCTCAGGGGAGTCTCAGGGGCAATTTTACTGCAAGCCTTTAGTTTTTGCTAAGATAATACTCATAGGTAGAATACGCATAGGTAACGGTAACGGGTGAATCGCATGGGTAACTTAAATAAGGGTGAACAACATGGGTGAATCACATGGGCGATGAATTTCTCAAGGGGCTTGACCGCGTAATTAAGCGGATCGAGGATCAAAAATTGGGCCGCGAAGAGGAGTCTAAGCAGCGCCAAGATCGGCTCGAGGCGGCCCGTATTGTTGCCGAAGACTTTATCAAAGAGCATGTTTATCCAGTGTATGATTTGGCCCTCGAGAAGTTGACCGAATACGGCATCAGCTCGGAAATCATCGACGACAGCAGCGAAAAACAGCCCCGCTTGCGTTTCTTGATGCGGGTCGGCAGCTACGCCCATGCCAAAGAACAAATTGTGCTGCTGCCCTACATTATGTTTTGGTTCGATCTGCACAAAGGCGAACTAAAAATGTCCACCAAAATCCCCAGCCCCCGTGCCAACGACCCCGACCTCGAGAGTGTAACGGTAGTGGACATTAAGCGCACCAAACGGGTTAATGTGGAAAAATCGGTGCAACAGTTTATCGAATACACCCTGAATCATTTGGATAAACGCACCAACCCGCAAAGATAGAAGGCGAGACAACGAGTAGCGCTTCGCGCTCGAGAGTGCGGGAAAACGAGTAAAAGAGCAAAAGATTTTTAGGTAAAGAACTGAATTAAGCAGGCTCGATGATGCCAAAAACTGCCCTCGAGCCTTCTTCCCGTTTCTCGCCCGCCCTCCCGCCCGCCCTCAATCTTCACCGCAGTTTCCCCAAGCCTTTACGAATCAACTGATCCGCGCTCGAGTCGGGTACTGCGGCGATCAGTTCGGCGACCACTTGGCGCACTTGGGGTTCACGGTAGCCCAGCGTGACCAGTGCATCGATGGCATCGCGCTCATTGGGATTGCGCGGGGTGGCGGGAATGACTGCGCCGCCTTTGGTGGTGGCCCGCAGGTGTGCGGGGATTTTATTTTGCAACTCGAGGACGAGGCGTTCGGCGGTTTTTTTGCCCACTCCGGTCACGCTCGAGAGCAGTCCAATATCGCCGTCCAAAATTGCCCCTGCCAAAATGGTGCTTTGCAACTGAGAAAGCAACGCCAAACCAACCTTTGGCCCCACGCCAGTCACACTGGTCAGCAGCTCGAACACCTGTTGTAAATCGGGATGGTGAAAGCCGTACAACGTCCAGGCATCTTCGCGGACGACCAAACGGGTGTGCAAAAATACCACTTCGCCTTCTTTGCAGCGCTCGAGGGTGGGACGCGGTACAAAAACCTCATAGCCCAAACCCCCCGACTGAATCAGGGCGCTCGAGTCCCGCACTTTACGGACAGTTCCTTCGATAAATGCAATCACCCCTTCAGTCTAGCAAGGGAAGGGATCGGAGATGAGGGCGCTGAATACGTTTTTTACGTAATAATTTTAGCCCTCGAGCGACCATGTGCTTTTATAGATGGGTTCGGTAAGCCAACCCTTTGCCTCTCGAGCGATTTTTTGCTATACTCGTGCGTGCTGCCTAAATAGGCAAAAAATAGGCAAAGTCTCACTGGAAGGTATCCCACATGGCAAAACATCCCGTACCCAAGAAAAAAACCAGCCAATCCAAGCGCAATATGCGCCGCAGCCACCACGCGCTTGTTCCCGCCAACTTGGTGGATTGCCAGCACTGTAAAGCTAAGCGTTTGCAGCATCATATCTGCCCCTCTTGTGGCTATTACGATGGTCGCAAAATCCTTGACGTTTGAGCCTACGCTCAATTTAGCCCGTACCAAAGATCAGCCTCGAGCGTTAATGCCTCGAGGCTGATGCTTTTTATTGGGTTTTAGGGTTTTTAGGGTGTCGCACCAGAACCCGCACTTATTTTCAGGCTCGAGACATCCACTGCTTCAAAATTGGAACCTTTGATGCCTTTGAGTAAATTCATATTGTTGTCGTTCCATTGCGAATCGGGAGCGCCCGAGATGTACCAGTTGCTGCCGTTGTCGGTGATCATCATGCCGTATTTTTTCATGGCTTTGAGAATTACCTGCACATCGGCGGGGAAGGGGCTGATGTCGAAGCTGGCCTTCAGGCGAAAGCGCTGACCCATTGGGGGCAAGGTTGCGCCGTTGGTATAAGAGGCCCAGTGGGTGGCGGGCCAGGTGTATTGCTTGCGGGTTTTGGCAACGGTAAAGCGCAAAGCGTGTTCGATGGCTCCCGCTTTTACCTCGTCATAGCGCACCAAGCCAGGCAAAATGGCCAGGCCCGAGGCATCCGCCGAAGTCCAACCCGCAGTCCGCAGGGTATTGGAGTTCAGATCGAAAATCGCTCCAGAGCCTGCACTCCAAGTACCGTTGGCATTTTTGCGGGTGTCCCACATCTCGAATAATTTGCAGCTTCCTTGTTGCAGCAGCAAAATATGATGGTCGCCCGCCACTGCCACATTGCCCTCGATCTGTACATTAGCAGGAATGGGGTAGGGGCCTGGGTCGCTTTCGCTGGCATAGTCGAAAGTGACGGGGAAGGTAGCTTGATTGGCTGGCACGATGTTGAAGGGGATACCCGTGGGGGCATTGTTCCAGAAAAATGCGCCAAAGTCGGGGTGGAGTCCTGTGTTGGCTCCAATGCTGGCGATATAGTTGCTCGAGTTGGCATCCACAGGCAGGGTGTTGACGGGGGTGTTCCAAATGTTTTTGACTGGGAACACGGGGCAACCCGCCAGCGTGGGGCCGCTGCCTGGGTTGGGATTGGGCGGGGGCGGCGCAACCACTCCCGTTACAGTGATATAGAGCGGACGGTTACGGCTAACCCCTCCCCCACTGACCAGCACTTTGAGCGGCTGGCTGCCCACCGTGGCGGCTCCAGTGGCAGCAAATTGCAGGGTTCCCAAGCTCGAGCCAGCAGGGATGGCAATCTTGGGAGCGGTGACTCCAGCGGGTAAACCTTGAACCTGCGCCTCGAGCGGCCCTGTATAAAAAGAGGTGGCGGTTTGGCGGTTGATTTTGACCTGCACTGCCGCACTTCCCCCTTGAGCCAAAGAAAAAGAAGGCACCGAAAGACTGAAATCAAAACCCACGGTCAGGGCTTCGGCTTGAATTGCATCACTTTGAACTACGTTCGTAGCATCGCTCGAGAGACCATTTGTCGATTGGCAACCCGAAAGACCCAATAACAACCCCACCACAATCATTCCCAACTTCATAATGTCCCCCGTTTTGCTTCATTCCCTCGAGCGAGATCAAAAGATCCGACTTAGCACAACACACCTCACCACAACATGACACGATTCATCTTGTTTGAATAAGGTATTTAAGTTGTTCGGCTCGAGGTTTAACTGGGTTTAGCTTAGCTTTGACCACAGGCAAAACATATCCCCCAGTTGGGGATGCCCCTACTTTGGGGGTATAGGACTGGCTTTTTGAGTTTTCACCGTATCAGAAATAATTTTTTTGTGTTCCCCTTGAGACTGCTGCCTTGCTCGAGGTCATGGAAGCACTTCCGTATTAAGATAAAGCATGTCTCTGCCCAGTTTTTCGATTCATCACACCGCGTTGCAAAACCTCAGCCAAGAAACCCTATTGACCGATGGTTTGGGGGGCTTCCATATGTTGACAGCGGCGGGGGTTCCCACCCGCAAATATCACGGCTTGGCTCATAGCCATAACCCACCTGTGGAACGGAGAATTTCTTGGATTATGCCGCTCGAGACCCTGAACATAGATACCCAGAAAACACTACAAAAAACACCGCTCGAGGCCAGTTTGTACACCCTCGAGATGACTCCCCATTATTTTGTGGGAAACGGCCTGAAATACCTGATGGAATGCCAAATGAACGGCCTGATTCCCACTCAGATTTACCAGGCTTTGGGTGTACGCCTCGAGCGCACCACTGCCATGCTGGACGCGGGAACCGTGGGTTATTTTTATGAAGTGCATTGCCCTGTGGCGGCAACTTTGACCCTCGAGGGACTTTTTGCAGACCGCGATATGCACGCCACCGCCAGCCAGATGCCAAAACTTTCCCTCGAGATGTACGGCGATACCCTGCGGAGCCTAGATGCAACGGGTGAAACCCTGCTGACCGTGCGGCTGGTATGTGCGGATTATCTGGCCCTCGAGCCGATTTCGCAGCCTCAAATGCTGCACTATGCCGCCGAAAAAGAGCGGGGGGAAAGCTGTTCGGATGTGGTGGCACGAGCGGGGATGTTTGTGGTGCAGTTGCCCGCAGGTCATAGCCGTTTTGCCCTATCGATTTCGGCAACGGGTTGGGAGGGTGAACCTTACGTGGCCCTCGAGCGGGAGAAAAACCGTCGGCTCGAGCTAGTGGCTTTGGCACAAAAAACCACCCCCATTTTTGATGAAACTTTGGCAACTTTGGCCCTGGCTGCCGATGCCTATTTGGTGCAGCGCCACAGCGTGAATTCCAAAACCATCATCGCGGGCTACCCGTGGTTTGCCGATTGGGGCCGCGATGCCATGATCGCCCTGTCGGGACTGACCCTGCCCACGGGCCGCTTTGACGAGGCTAAGGCCATTTTGCAGACCTTTTTGAAATACCAACAGCGCGGCCTGTTGCCCAACAATTTTTGGGACGATGGCACAGGCGCGGGTTACAACACTGTAGACGGCGGTCTATGGCTATTTGTAGCCCTCGAGCGCTACTTAGAGGCTCATCCCGACCCCGAATTTGCCCGCTCGAGCCTACCGATTTTGCAAGAGATGCTGCAACACCACATCATCGGAACCGATTTTGGCATCGCCCTAGACCCCTCAGACGGGCTGCTGAGCGCAGGGGAACGGGGGGTGCAGCTCACCTGGATGGATGTCAAAATCAAAGACTGGGTGGTCACACCGCGCCACGGCAAAGCGGTAGAAATCTGTGCGCTGTGGATCAACGCCCTCGAGATTTACCTGCGGCTGTCCGCGCAATTGGGCCACACTCCCAGCGCTTTTGAGCAGCAATGTAGGGGAATCCTCGAGCAAGCCCAAGCATCCTTCGAGCAATTCTGGAACCTCGAGTTGGGCTACTATTTCGACTACATCGACCCGCAGGGCCAAAAACACCCCGAGCTGCGCCCCAATGCCTTGATTGCCTTGGCTTTGCCCTACACCCCCTCGAGCGCAGAGCAGCGCCGCGCTACCCTCGAGACTGCGCGTTTGCACCTGATCACCCCGTATGGCCCCTACTCTTTGGCCTCCTGCGAAGCCGCCTTTCGCCCCGATTTTACGGGGTCACAACTCGAGCGGGATTCGGCCTACCACCAAGGCACGGTTTGGGCCTGGCCTATGGGCAGTTACCTCGAGCTACTTTGGCGCGAAACGCGGGATGTGGGGTTGCTCGAGCGGGAGTTTGCGGGGTTGCTGGGGCAACTGCACGAGAGCGGTTTGGGGGCCGCCTCCGAAGTCTATGAAGCAGGCACTTTGCTCAGCAAAGGTTGCCCTTTTCAGGCGTGGAGTGTGAGCGAATTGCTACGGGTGTATGCGATGGTAAAAAAAGACAAGAATTGATTTCCCACACGTAGAATTTTCATAAGAGCTAACTTGCTAAGTGAATGCAAATAACAGTCAAAACAAACCAGTCACCCTAGCAAGCGTGTAGTACTAAAAATTTACAAACC
>JANYFS010000106.1 GCA_025359705.1 Deinococcales bacterium
AGAATTTCCCGCAGTTGCTCGAGGTGTTTTCGCAATTCCCCCGAAAACTCGCCCCAAATTTCCAGATGTTCTTCAAAAAACTGCTCGAGCTGGCCTGTCAGCCGCATTTGGGTGGCTTGATGGCCTATATGTGAACCCTGATGTGAACCTGTCGCCGCTGGATCGGAAATCGCAGGACTATGGGCAGTTGCCAACAGTTCTTTGAGTTCTTGCATGGGTTCCGCGCCCAACAGTCCCTCGAGCGCCTCAATCGAAGCCTCGAGCGAAGATTCCAAAGATTGCGGACGACCTTCCGCCACCTCGAGCATTTGCGACAGGGTTTTGTTACCAATGGCTAGGGCTTCGGCAATTTCGGGGGTGTAAGGCCGCCCGCCGTCGCGCACTGCCGACATCACATCCTCGAGACGGTGGGCCAGCAAACCCATCGGGGCAAAACCCACCATATAGGCCGAGCCTTTCAGGGTGTGGGTGGAGCGGAACAACTGCACCATGCTTGCTTCGGACTCGGCCCCGCCCTCTTGCTCGAGCAAATGGTGAATAATCTCGAGGTGTTCTTTGGCCTCTGGAGCAAAGTATTCCCAGGTTTCGGCATTTTCGTTAAAAAAGGTTTGGAGCTGGACATTCAGACCACTCTCGAGCGGAATTTCGGAATACACCACACTTTTCGGACTAGGAGCCAGCAAAAAGGCTTTGGGATGCTTGGTGATCAGCCCTTGCACAATCGAGGCCGCACCCAAGCTGGAAAACTCGAGGCCCACCTGTCCTTCGCCTTTACCAAAAGCGATCCGCTCCACAGCGGCTCTGGCACAGGCCGAAAACTGATCCAAAAAAACATCTAAGTCGGGGTAATCTTCAGTAATAAAATGCTGACCCGCTTCCATCATCCGCTCCGAAAGCGCGGCGAGACGGGCAAACTGCGGGTAGCCATAAATTGCCGAAGTGCCGCGCATTCGGTGGCTGAGAATCCGCAGTTCCTCGAGGGCGGCGGGGCTATGGTCTTCGCTGAGACGCACCCGTGCCGCATCCAAATGGGCCAGCGCATCCCAAGAATCCTCGAGGAAGGCATCCATCAGTTCGCTATTTTGCGGTTGGGTTTGCGGTTGGGTTTGGGTCATCGTGATCCTTTTGAATGATCTGCCATCAAAGATGAACTCGGAAATAAACTCCCTCGAGCGGTCAGATTGGCAAAGCACACATCACACAAGCGCAAGTAAGGAAAGCGCATGTTAAGAAGGCAGACGGAAGCGGGACAAACTTTCGCCCAATTGGGTCGCCAGTTCTTGCAGCTTCTCGGCGGCCTCGCGGCCTTCCAGCACGCTCGAGCGGGATTCTTCCGAACTGTTGGCGATGCTTTGCACTGCCGAACCCACCCGCTGAATGCCTTCCACCTGCACCCGTGCGCCGCTCGAGATTTGGGTAGCAAAGCGGGCGGCAATCTGGGAAATTTCAGAAATTTCCTTGAGGCGCTCCCCTGCTTGGGTTGCCACTTGGTAGCCCTGCTCCACCTCGCGGGTTCCGTCCTCCACCGAGGCCACCACCTCGACCACCTCGTTTTGTACGGTTTTGATCAGTCCCGAAATGCGCCCCGTAGCGGCGGCAGAACTTTCTGCCAGCTTGCGAACCTCGTCTGCCACGATTGCGAAGCGCCCACCTGCCGCACCTGCGCCCGACGCTTCGATGGCGGCGTTCAAGGCCAAAAGGTTGGTTTGGGCCGAAATCCTCGAGATGGTATCGACGATTTCTGAAATCTCGAGCGAGCGATCCCCAAGCGACTTGATCCGTTTGGAGATGTTCTGCACCTCACGTCGAATCGATTGCATCCCCAGCAGGGTCGCGTCCACGGCGGCCTGACCTTGTTGTGAAGCCTCGAGCGCAGATTTGGCGGCTTCGGCGGCTTCCTCCGCATCGGAGGCCATCCTCGAGATGGAACCCACCACGTCCAAAACCTCTTCCGCCACTTGGCGACTTTGGGCAGCGGTGGAATCTGCTGCCAGCGAGATTTTATCGGTCACGGTCAGCATCGAACTCGAGCCAGTGTTCACCGAAACCGCAGCATCTTGGGCATCTTTAAGGGCGTACCCCAACTCCTCGGTCATTACGTTGATCGAGTCCACCACGTTGCCCAGCACGTCCTCGGTCACACGTCCGCGCCGCGTCAGGTCGCCGCCTGCAATATCCATGGTCACATCCAAAAACGAACCGATGTTGGCTTGCAACTGCTTGGCTCGAGTGTTTTCCTCAGCTTGCTTGTCTTGAAAATCCCGCAACTGGGTGATTGCACCGTTAAACGTTGTACCCAGCCGTCCCAACTCGTCACGCTCTGAAACCAACACATGTACATTCAAATTTCCACGTCCGATTTCTTCAGAAGCTTGGCTTAGCTCACCAATTGGCCTTGTAATGGAGCGTACTACTGCCAAAATGATCCCAATTGCAGCTAGCAAAATCAGTGCTAGAGTTACAAGGTCAGTTATCTGACTTCGATGCAAATCACTAATACGACTTTGTAAGAGTGAATCCAACAAAATTGTCGATTCCTCATACACCTTAAAGATAGTATCTAAGGCTATAGTTGCAGTGTCGAAAGCTACTTTAGCAGAACCCGTTACTTGGCCTTTTAGCAGTCCTTTATCGTAAATATCCAAAATCTTTTGAGTAGCATCATCTGTTCGCTTGGCAAAATCTGCCAACTGATCTTTAATAGCGGTATTACCTTCCTGGGCATAACCAATACTGCTATTAAACTCGTCTAAACCTGTTTTCGCCGCATCAAATAATACTCGCAAATTGATAATATCACTGCTTCCAACCAAACGCGCATTGTACAAACGTGCCGCAGTACCTCGTGCTTGACCCAAGTTCTCAGTAAAATCAGGCATCACATTGATCAAATTGTTACCCAAGTAATAAGTATCAATCACAGGATCAAGCACAATACCCGATTCGTTACCCACCCTATCGATCAAACTAAAAATATCATCTTCGATCAATTTGGTATGTGCCTTAAAGCTGTCCACCATACTAATTTGACGCTGATTTGTCTGGTTTTTAAGTGTTTCCCAATCTGTTTTTAGCTTACTGACCACCGATCCCGTTTTAAGCTCGGTACCCGAACGGACATCAATTTGTTGGAGTTGTGTTAAAGCATCATCCACCGCTTTGCTAGAGGTATCAACGGTAATTTGGAACGAATCATCTCCACCTAGCAATCCAGAAGCAGAACCACGGTGTTTTTGCAGGTTTTGCAACACCTCCCGAATTGGAATCAAATATTCCACGCCTCGGCGTTCTTTGTTGGCAACATCAATCGATTGATTTTGTTGATTGGTCAAGATACCGACCAGCACCACCGCAGGAATACCCAGCAGCAAGGTAATTAGGGTAAGTTTGGTTCCAATTGGCAAACTCCCAATGAACGTGCCTTTAACCGAACCACTAGGGCGTGCTGTGGGAGCAACCTTAGAACGAGGATTGAGCGGTTTTGCGTCGGTCATGATTTATCCTTTACAGCACTCGAGCGACCACCGAAAGAACCGCTTCGGCGGTATAGGGCTTGACCACATAATCCACTGCACCTTGGCGTTTGCCCCAAGCCACATCGGTAACTGCACTTTTGCTCGAGACCATCA
>JANYFS010000155.1 GCA_025359705.1 Deinococcales bacterium
AAAAACCTCGAGCCACAAAATCTTTTTCTTACTCTCTTACTCTCATACTCTTTTACCCTCGAGCTTTCCCCGCTCTCCCGCCCTCTCGCCCTGCAATCTTTCCCCAAGGAGTTTCACCATGAAAAAATACCTTACCCTCAGCCTTGTTTTCCTGACCCTCTCGAGCGCATTCGCCCAAACTGCTACCCCCGGTGGTGCAAATGGGGGTGCAAACCCCGCTCGCCGCGCCCAGTTTGCCAAGTTCCAATCCATTTTCGACCTCAGTAGCACCATCAACCTGATCCCCGATGTGGATAAAGAAACAGGTTTGGCCTTCACCAAAGACCAGGCCAAAAAACTACTACCGATTTTGGCAGATTTGGCAAAACGCCCAGGGATCAAACCCGAAGAAGCCACCAAAATCCTCGACAATATCGAAAACAAAATCCTGACCATCAAGCAACTGCAAAAAATGGATGAAATCCGCCTGAAGCAAGCTGAAGACCGCCGCAAACGCCGTGAAGCCAACCCCAATGGAGGCGGTTTTGCTGGAGGTAATGGTGGAAACGGTGGAGGTAATGGAAACGGCGGTAATGCAGGTGGAAACGGCGGAGGTAATGGCGGTGGAAATGCAGCCAACGGCGGCGGCCCTCGAGGGGGTGGATTTGCCGACTTGCTTCAAGGCAAACCGTACAATCCTTTCAAAGAAGGCCGTGGCAAGCAAACCCTAGACGATGCGGTGGCTTTGCTGAAAAAGAAATAAAACTGGCTCGAGCCTTCCAAAATCAGACACAGAAAATCAGACACAGAAACAAACAGCGAATCTCTCTCGAGGGGGTTCGCTTTTTTTCTTGCACGATCCCAAAAATCACTCCAATGGGGGAGACTGTGATGTTCTCTTGACAATAAAAAACTGATCAGTTACTATAAATTTGTGGCAAGAACAGCAACCATCAGCAAATTTCAAATCCTCGAGGCGGCACGTTTGGTCTTCCTCGAGCGGGGTTTTAGTGCTACAGCGGTGGATGTCGCCAACCGTGCGGGTATCTCGAGCGCTAGTATTTTTAAACATTTCCCCACCAAGGAGGCTTTGTTTTTTGCAGCAATGGAACCCCTGCCGCACGAGCATATTTGGACACCTCAGCTCGAGGCAGCCACCGGACACGGCGACCCCGCAGCGGATCTGCTGAATATCGCCCAAAGCATCGCGGACTATACCCGCCAAGTGCTGCCCCGAATGATGCTCAGTAGGTCGGTGAAACACTCGGGTGAAACACCTTACGAACTGCCCAGCCCTCCCGATATTTTGGCAGATTTCGCGGCAATCTCGAGTTATATCGCTCGAGAGATGGCCCTGGGGCGGATACGGCGCGGAGATCCCACCATTCCCGCCCTAACCCTAATTCACACCGCCGTAGGGTTTAGCATGAGCCTAACCCTGCAAAACGCCGCCGAACTGATGGACACCCAACACTTCCTAGCCGACTTTATCGCCTTGCTCTGGCGTTCGCTCGAGCCTAGTAAAATCGAGCCTAGTGAAAAAGGGATTTAAGCACTTTTTTTTGCTTCAAATAATAACTGAACAGTTTTTATAAATTGAAATTTTCCCCCTCGAGTTAGAACCTGCCATACATCCAAAAATCAAATCCCAACACAGGAGCTACCCCATGACCAGCAGCATTTCTAGCGCCCAAAAGCGGATTCCCTTCGAGCCTACCGATGTCACCGCGCCAGAATTTCGGGCTAACCCTTTCCCAACTTTCAAGCGTTGGCGCGAAACCCGCCCCGTGGTTCCAGTCAAAGCCTTGGGCGAACGGGCTTGGTTGATCACCCGCTACGACGATGTGCAAGCCGCACTCAAAGATGAACGCTTGGTCAAAGACCGTGAAAATGCCAAAGATCCCAACGCCAAATCTCGCCAAATGTGGGTTCCCCCCTTTGTCAAACCATTGACCCACAACATGCTTGATTCGGATGTTCCCGACCATAGCCGCCTGCGATCTCTGGTTCACCAAGCCTTTATGCCGCGCCTGATCGGGCAAATGCAATCCCGAATTCATGACCTGTCCCACCGCCTGATCGACCAAGCCCAGGCCAAAGGTTCGCTGGATCTGATTCACGACTTTGCCTTGCAGATCCCCATGACCATCATCAGTGAAATGCTGGGGGTGCAGCCCAAAGACCGCGCCAACTTTCACACCTGGAGCAATGCCATGGTCAATGTCCGCAAGCCCAGTGACGGGATTTTTGCCATGCCCAGTTTGTACCGCTTGGTGCAGTTTTTGCGCGGTTTGTTCCGCGAACATCTTCTGAACCCTCAAGACAATTTGACCACCGCCTTGCTCAAAGCGGAGCAAGACGGCTCCAAACTTTCCGAAGATGAACTGGTCGGCATGGTGGCCTTGCTGCTGAGCGCGGGGCAAGAAACCGTGGTCAATCTGATTGGCAACGGCGTTTTGGCTTTGCTGCAAAACCCCGAGCAGCTCGAGCGCCTGAAAACCCAACCCGAAGTGATTAAACCCGCCGTAGAAGAACTGATGCGCTACACCCCACCCGTGATGTTTTCCAGTCCCCGCTTTGCGGGTCAAGACTTGGAAATCGCAGGAACCCAGATTCCTCGAGGGGACTTGGTGTTATGCGCCTTGGCCTCTGCCAACCACGACCCCAGCCAATTTGAAAACCCTGAAACCCTACAGCTTGAGCGCAGCAACAACAAACATCTGGGTTTTGGCATGGGGATTCACTACTGTCTGGGCGCACCCCTAGCACGGCTCGAGGCTAGTATTGCTTTTCGAGTGCTTTTTGAACGCCTGCCCCATCTGCGCCTAGCGATTCCCGCCCAAGAACTCAAATGGACTTCCAGCCTTGTCCCTCGAGGGTTGAAGTCGATGCCCATGCTGTTTTGAATGCTTTGAAATCGTAAAGGCAGTTGCTATGAAACATTATGAAACATTATGAAACATTACGAAGTATCATGATATTAAAAGGAGCCATAAAAAAGCACGTTCTAATGCTAACTAGAGCGTGCTTAACGTACTATCTTTAGGTTTACTGTTCGTAGGATTACTATTTTTAAGCGTAGTTTTTTTAGGCAGTAGGGATAGTCAATACTTGCCCAACTTGAATATGATCGGGGTTGTCGATACCATTAGCTTGGGCAATTTTGCCATATTCCGAAGCATCACCAAAGTAACGCTGAGCAATAGCAGACAAAGTATCGCCCGACTTTACAGTGTAGGTCACATTATGATGCTCGTCTTTCTGGCTAACCATCTCTTTGACATGCTCAATGATTCGCAGTCCATCCAAATCGACTTCGCTAACACCGTCTATTGCTTGGGCTAAGTTGCGGGCCAAGTTGTATTCGTGCTGCGAATCCACTGCACCGCGCAAAATAATGCGGGTTCCGCTTTGCAATACATCAATGGGGTTGTCTTTCAGCTCTACATTGTTCGAGATGACATGGAAGGCGGCTTTGGCAAGTGCGCTGGGGTTGGTAACAGGTTCGGAAACCATGACATCGCTCATGCCACTCATCGCAACACTGGCATCAAAAGCGGGAGCATCAGGAACATCCACGCTGGCGGGAGCTGCGGCGGGGGCTGCTACGCTCAGCAAAGTGGTGTCCACATGCTTGATCCCGCTGATTCCCTCGGCAACCGAAGTCAGTAAATGAACTCCGCCTTGGTTGGG
>JANYFS010000168.1 GCA_025359705.1 Deinococcales bacterium
CCAATGGGTTTGGTGACAGTCAAGGAAACACCTGTAGTTGTACTTCCAGAAATGCGGAATATTTCGGCAGCATTGAGCTTACAAGGTTCTAACCAAGCGATATTTGATGCTGGAGACCCCTTGGCAGGTCTGACTTATGAGTGGGACTTTGGAACCGCAGGAACCGCCACGGGCGCTCATGTGGTTAAAGATTTTCCAATTCTGGGTACCTATATCATCAAACTTAAAGTCAAAGATACTCGCCCTTTTGCCAATGGAGGTTCTCCCAATGGTGTGGGTACAGTAGTTTTTAGTGACCAAACATGGTTGACCCGCTGGGAGCCTAAACCAAAAGCAAAATTTACACTGACAAATGGTTCGGGAGCAAACAACCCTTCTGGAGTCGTACCTTTGGCACTCAATTTTAATGCTTCGGGTTCGGTTCCTATCAATGGTTCAACCTATATTTGGAATTTTGGCGATGGTAGCCCAGAAGCGGTTGGGGTGACTGCTAGTCATACCTATACCGATTTGGGGCGCTACACCGTAACCATGACCATGACCGACACCAAGGGTCAAAAAGATGTGTACCGTGCGGCGGTTGTTGCCAATAGCAACCAAAATTTTATCAGATCCGTTTTTGAGTATGGCAGTTTGATTGGAACACTCAGCACGGAAAATGAGTCAAATTTGAAGGGATATAAACCCTTTGAGAGTAAGAATTCGAGTAAATTTCAGGTGCAAACGACTGGAATAGAAGATTCCTTTGTACCTTACGTCTTACACAAAGGTGTTAAGTTTACCAGAGCAACCACGCGCTGGAATGCGTGGAGCAATGGGCCAACCTATGTACAAAGTTTTTGCTCATCAATCATGGCAAAATATAATGGTTTCGACATTCCAAGCACAGGTTTCGAGACTTATGATGATAACTTTAACCCTACGGGCTATTGCGATTTCATGCAAGTCACTTCGGGCCAGTTGGGGCCAGTACAAGTCAGAAACTCGAGTTCAATTACGATGGTTGGGCGCAATCTTCAATACCTAAACTTTGATGTGATTGATGGTCTACGTGTACCTCGAGTATATGTGTCGATTTTGGATGACCGTTTGATCAAAGGTGATCAAGCTACTCCTTGGATCACTGAAAATATTTTGGATTTGAACGGTACCAAAGACTTAATGCTAACAGTTCGCGCACGTCAGAGCGATTTGAATGCGGGAATCCTCGAGTTTAAAGTTCCTGTTTATGCGATTAACTCTGCTGGGAATTATGTACCTGCGGTAAACGGTTTGCTAATTAGTAGATTCGCAGGTTTGGATTCAGATTGTGGCGATTGTGTCATGAAGAATGGCAAAGCCTACATTACGGTACGGATGCGAGTCGCGGATTACGACGTGAACACGAGTAGCCGTTTGGACTTGACCCAAATTCGCCTTGGGAGCAACACTACAAACTGTAATATTGATACAAATGCGTGGTCTCAAACTACGACATTGAAGGGTTGCACTACTGTAACTGCTTCTTATGTAGCGCCCGTGGGCATTGAACAGCAACTTCCCACTTTTGAGTACCCCGACCTCGAGATGCGTGCTAGTTTCTTTGGTGCAACCCTGTATGGCGCAAGTGCAGCATCAGTAAATAAGTTTTATGACTATACAAGCAGAGGGTTTTTTGATGACGCTTATCCATGGACTCTTGGTCTTACTGTCTATGGTTCTATTGATTCTTGCTGGACAGCAGTTACTCAAGCAGTTGATGATGGTCAACTAAACCCATTTGGGCTGGGTGCGGGTTGTGTTGGTGCTGCAATTGAGTCATTACCTTTGTTTAGAAATGCCAAGATTGTCGTTCGAATTACAGAAAATGTCACTTCTAATGTAAGCAAGGCTATTAATGCCATATTTAGAAGTGGCGCTATAGCTAGAAAGACACTAGCAGAAGTACATGCCAAACTAGATAGTCTATTTGGTAGAACACTTAGGCAAGCTGACGATTGCGGTTCAGATTGCGCCAAAGAAATAGATGACAGATTGGGCGAATACCTAGACAATGGCATCAGTGAAGAAGATACACTCAAGCGATTTGAGCAAGATTACAATGGTTGTCCCATTGAGCAAGCTTTAGCTGGTCAAAGTTTCACATCCTTAAGTGTATCAAATAACACCAGAAAGTGCAAAGTTATGTTTTATGGAAAACCAACAAAATTTATTGCAAATTCCGTAGAAACCTATGTTACAGATGCAAAAGATTTTTTGAGCCAGATCCGATTCGATGTCAATAACAGAGTTCCTCCGCTATCACCACGGGATATTGAAAAAAGAATGCAAACTACAATTGCGACTACTGAATTGAAAGACGGTACAAAAATAGTCACACTTAATGGTAATGCTTCTACCGATGTAGCTATAAAATTACAAGAACTTGCTGCAATAAAAGGCTATCATTGTGATTGTAATGTCGGACTGGGAACGGGTACGGAATTTCACGCTGAACGACGGATTTTTGATACCTACGAGGCAAATGGTAAAAATCTCTTGAAACCAGTGGCTCAATCAGATAGATCACCAGGTGGAATAGGAATTTCGCGTAAAAATGGTATATGTACAACCGCAGACGGTTTTATTGGGATACCTTGTACAGAATACTTTCAAGATAAGCTCGTTTTCAT
>JANYFS010000202.1 GCA_025359705.1 Deinococcales bacterium
CAAATAGGCAAATTTGGGAACATTGCCTTCTTCGGCAAAGCGCTCGGGCCAGAATCGCTCGGGTTCTGGGAAATAGCGGGGGTCGCGGTGGGTTACAAAAGCACTGGTCAGCAGCGGGGTTCCCGCTTTGATCGGAGTTCCCAGCAAAACCACATCTTGGATGGGTATACGGCTGGTGATCCAAGCGGCGGGGTACAGACGCAGGGTCTCTTTGACCACCATTTCGGTATATTTCAAACGCGGTAAATCCTCGAGGGTGGGGGCATTTTCGCCCAAAACCGTGTCCACTTCCGCCTCGAGTTTGGCCCGAATTTCGGGGTGCTGATCCAGCAAATAGAACATCCAAGTCAGGGTGTTGGCAGTGGTTTCAAAGCCCGCACTCATCAGAGTTAGGGCTTGGGCTGCCACTTCGGTATCGTCTAGGCCCGTGCCGTCTTCGTCTCGAGTGGAAAGCAGCATGTCCATCAGGTCGCCCGCTTGGGGCTTGAGGGCGCGTCTCGAGCGCACAATCCACTCGAGGCCACTGCGAATGGTCTTCAGGGAGGCGCGGTCTTTGCCCCAGTACCCCACTTTGGTGCTGTCGGGAAGCAGACCGTACAGCAGGGTATAGCTGTCTAGGCGCGGCAAAATGGCTTCCACCGCGCTGGTGATTTCGCGCACTTGAGCGGGTTCCTCGAGGCTGAACAACGATTCCCCCACAATGTCCAGGGCCACCCGTTTGGTCTCGAGATTGAGATCCAGCTTTTGCCCATCCGTCCAGCGCTCGAGGGTTTCTGAGGCGTGGCGCACCATTGGCTCGAGGTAGCCGCCCAGTTTTTCACGGTGAAAGGCGGGTTGCATCATGCGGCGGGGGCGGCGGTGGGCGGTACCTTCTTGTGAAAACAAACTTTGCCCCACCACCGAAGCCATCACTTTACGAACCACAGGTTGGCGCTGGTACAGCGGGCTTTGCCAGATTTCCCGCAGGCCATCTGGATGATTCACAAAATAGCGCAGGTCTCCGCCGATGTGATAGGCAGGCAAATCCCGCCCCAGCCCCAGCTCGAGGAAGAACTTCATGGAATCGCCCAGCAATTGGGGAAAATGCCCCACCACAGGGTAAGGCGCAATCGGAAAATGGATTTTGGCTTTGGTTTTGGAGGGAAAAGGCGCTCGAGCGGTCATGTTGGGTTCTCCGATTTGGGTTTTGGGAGGGGTTCAAATACGTCTGTGACGTAGGTTCTTGGGAATAGTGTACCTGAAAAGTATAAGAATTCGCTCGAGGGGGCTGGATAATTTCATCCGTATAGTCTAAACTAGACGGCATGGCGGTTCGATTTCTGTATGCAAGGCATCCTTTTCGGCTCAGTGCCAAACACCCCCGCATCATTGAGGATCTGCTCGAGTTGATTTATCAAGGCAAACAAGAAGCGGTCAACGCCATCATTTTAATGCTCGAGGATTTTTATATTCAAGGAATTGAGTCTCGGTTTTGCAAAAAATTACAAGGATTACCAATATGGGAACTCAAAACA
Organism: Deinococcales bacterium; assembly: GCA_025359705.1. Classification (GTDB taxonomy): domain Bacteria; phylum Deinococcota; class Deinococci; order Deinococcales; family Deinococcaceae; genus JACMOA01. The sequence goes on from JANYFS010000202.1 coordinate 1,515, forward strand.
CGATCTCGAGGGGGTTTAAAGGGCGGCGCTCGAGTCTATTTTTTCTTCCTTGAAAACAATAGAGCGGTTTTGGTTAATGCGGAATACAAAGCAGATACGACTGCAAGCATTACGAAGCTAGAAGAAGTAGCCCAAGTGATACTCGCATATACCAATGGAATTCGGGTTTTTGAGGAGATAGACCATGAGCAAAAAAACTAAACTAGAGCCAGCAATCGAAATGACTCCCACATTGCAAGAATTGATGGATCGCCTCTCCTCCGAAGAAATAGAAACGGGAATCTTAAAGCAAAGATCAAGTTCTCCTGAACTTTTAGAACCTTGGACACTCGAGGCTACTAAAACAATAATTGAAGAAGCAATTTTGGCCCAATCGGTCAGTGAAATGTTGAGCCGCGCTCGAGCGGAAAGTGAACTCAGTTTGCAAGAAGCGGGAAACGAGTTAGGAGTGACTCGGGGGCGTATTTTTCAACTCGAGCAGCCAGATGCCAATTTAGAACTAAAAACTTTGGTTCGTTATGCCCATTCTTTGGGTTACGACCTCGAATTAAGGCTTGAACCTAAAGAAGTTGGCAAATCACGTATCATTACACGTTTATAATAATTAAAGCAGCCCTCGAGGGAAAATCATGGATCATGAAATGTTAGAGGCTTGGAAATCATTCAACGCACTTGCACCCGTGCCGCTTGGCCCCATCTCGAGCGAGCAAGATTATAACCGCATGGTCGAATTTATGAATGAACTGATTGATCGTTACAATGGGGATCATCATCATAGCTCCGAAGGGGCATTGTTGCATTTGGTAGGTTCACTCGTTTCAGAATGGGAACAATCACACCCCTATTTTGACCTCTCGAGGGTGACACCCGCGCACTTCAGTACCTTACATGGGAGCCTGTAATCTGACTCAAAAAGAGGTAGAGCAAGGAACGGGCATTGGACAAAGCATATTGAGTTTGCTGCTAAATGGTAGGCGAGAAATTAACGCAGCCCACGCTCGAGCCTTGGGTGCTTTTTTTCGGGTGAATCCTGGGGTGTTTTTATAATTTTCTCTCGAGGGGAATGACACAGCCCTCGAGCATTCGATTTTTTACGATAAAAGCAGCAATACCAAACAAAGTGTTGCGGGTACGGATTGAACAAATAGGATCTTGCGGTTTGCAGTGGCAGCACCATACACACCTGCCACCAAAATACAAAGCAAAAAGAAAATTTTAATGCTCGAGCCAGCGGCCCCAAGGCTTAGCCCCCAAAACAAACCCGCTGCCAGAAAGCCGTTGTACAGCCCTTGATTTGCCGCTAAAACCTTGGTTGCAGTAGCAAATTCTTGGGTTTGCCCAAAAGCCCGTAAACCTGTGGGTTTATCCCACAAAAACATTTCGATGACCAGAATATACACATGTAGTAAAGCAAGTAGTGCAATGGCGATATTGGCAGCGATGAACATAAACACTCCTTTAAACTATTTGGGTTGTGGATTCTTCGTTCTCAGAACCAACAATTTCTCCTCGAGTACCAATTCGCTTTGCTCTACTTTAGCTATAGGCTCGAGAATCAATTTATTATCTTCGATATGCACTTCGATCACACTATGGGGAGTAATATTCAGTTGGTCGGCTAGTGTTTTGGGGAGTTTCATTTCTAAAAATTCGTTCAGGTGTACTTGCATGGCTCCAGAATACAGCCTGATCTTTGGTATTTTGGTGGTGCAAAATTCCTTTTTGTTTGGAACACGTAACGCGGGACTTTCCCCCTCGAGCTATACCAAAAATTCCCCTAGACTATCCCTCGAGATGAAATTTTTAACCCCCATTTTACTGGCTTTGGTACTGCTTCTGGCGGGATACTTGCTGTACACTCGAGGCTTTAAACCCAACCAAACCCAAGATTTGCACGGAACCGCCCTCGAGACCCCCAAAACCCTGCCCCCGCTCGAGTTGGATGGGAGCGATGGCAAAAAACATCAGCTCTTGGATTGGAAGGGTAAACATGTGTTGGTTTTTTTCGCCTATACCCATTGCCCCGATGTTTGCCCGCTGACTTTGGCAGCACTGGCCCGCAGCTTCGAGTCGCTGAAATCGCCGCCAGAGCTGCAAATCCTGATGGTTACCGTTGATCCCGCTCGAGATACCCCACAGCGTTTGCGGGAATACTTGGGTAAATTTAACTCGAGCTTTATGGGCCTGACCGGAACCCCCGCGCAGATTGCCCAACTCTCGAGCGCTTTTTATGCGGGCTACTCGGGAAGTGGTATTCAAATTGCCCATACCGACGCGATACTGCTGCTAGATCCCCTTGGGCGCTTTGTTAGGGTCTACAATCAAGAAAGTCTGACCAAGCAAGAATTGCACCACGATTTAGTGCGTTTGCTGGAGTGATGTTGGGGTTGATGGTTTACAGCAGTTTGGCGGGGGTGTTACGGGGTGGGTTTGATCACAAGAAAACGGCGTTTAATTCTTACCACGTCGATATTTTTCTTTCTTACACTGGGGGCAGAGGCGCACAATGGACACCTCGAACTAAATAACTTTCGGATTGTTTCCCAAGGGGGCAAAACCTTTGTGCTGGGCCAGATTTCCTATCCCGAAAAAGATGGAATGTTGGCCCTCAAAGCAGTCAGTAGCGAATACGCTGCTGCCACCCTCGAGCGGGAACACAATGGCAAATGGGCCAAAGTCAACGCGCTGCCCATCGAAGGCGACCTCGAGCTATCCGAGAGCAGCGAATACCGAATGCAATTGCCCGCATCGTTCAATTTTGAGGTACTGCAAGGCAAAATGATTCCGCTGACTTTGCTTTTTGAGAAGGGTGGTATCCAAATGGTTTCCGCTCGAGTGGGAGATCCCGAATGGTGGACGTTACTGTGGGTTTGGGGGCTTTTTATTTGTGGTCTAATTTTGGGATGGGTACTGTGGTTGCGCTTGCGGAAACGAAAATAAACTAAAAAGCCACCACAGGCAAGGTCAGCACCTCACCCAGTTTGCGCTCGAGCCGAACTGGGTTTTTTAGTCCCTTGATCCGTAGCTCGAGGGGGCCAGCAGGAAGGTTAAAGAAACCATAGTTCCCGCCCCCATCACTTAAAACACTGTCGATTTTGCGTCCATTTGCACCTGTAGTCCATAGCTCGAGGCGGATACCTGTGGCGGCCCTGCCCGTGAGGTGCTGCTGTGGGGCCAAGACAGCGGCCCGTTTGTTTTGGCTGAGGGTTCCCCGCACCGCCGAAAACACTTTGGGATCACCCAAGGGCAGAACATTCTCAGATTTAAGACCCGCAGCCAGCGCATCCCAAGTGGCATTTCGGGTGGATTCCCCTGCGCTCGAGGGGGTTCGGTAGGAATAGGCCACCCAACCCTTAAGACTCGAGAGGGATTTTTGGGCTTGGCCCAGCGAATCGGGGACAGTATTCAGGTACAAGGCAGTTCCAGAGGCTTGCCGAGCGGATTTTGGTCCCTCGAGGGTGGCGGCAAAGCTGTTCCAGCCGTCAAACCATTTGACATAGTTGGGATTGCTGGCGACTTTATAATTCATGGTCACATTTAAGTCGATCCAGCCCGACTTGCTCCACTGCACCCAATCTTGCAACACCTCGCTGTAGGTGCGGGTTTTTTGGAATTCCGTTTCGGTTTTGGGAGCTGCGCCGTAGGCAATGGTGGCGGCACTGACCCAAACAGTGGGGCGAATGGCCTTGACCTCGAGGGTAATGCGGCGCACCAAGGCGTTGACCTGCTCTCGTCTCCACTCGAGCCAGCGGGGGTCGTTGGGTTTGGGCGCACCTTTGGCCCCCGTTTCCTTCCAAAAACGGCTCAGGCTGGGGTCGGAATAGCCCCAAAAATTGCCACCACCCACATTTTGCCCATCATCGGGGTAGCGCACACGGTCTAGCATAATCCCGTCTACCGCATAGTTTTTGACAATTGAGGCGTACATTTCGGCAATGTAACTGCTGGCATACGGGTTGGAAACATCCAAGTAGTAATCGCTGCTCTCCACGGCGGTTCCGTCGCGGCGGTAGATCAGCCAGTTGTCCAAGCCAATTTCATCCTCGCCGTGGGCATTCCAGACGTGCAAAGGGTTTTTAGGCAGTGGCACTTTATCGGAGCGAATCGAGGTGGTGGTCATCCAAGCATGAACCTGAATGTGGGCGGCATGGGCCTGCTCGAGCAAGTTCTCGAGGGGGTCAAAATCTTTCTCGAGGGCGGGATCTTCCACTCGAGGGACGGAAGCCTTGTTGCAATAACAATCCCCTCGCCGTCCAATTTGGGCAAAAATCACATTGGCACCCATCTTTTGAGCCACACTCACAATATCGCTGATTTCTTGGGGGTTGTGCAAACCAATGCCAAAACTATCCACCCACAACCCGCGAATAGTAGGAGAAATGGTAGGAGAATTGGCGGATGAAGCAGCGGGCGGCTGGCTCGAAGTGGCAAGACTGTGACCTAGCAAAAGCAAAGCTGTACATAAAGCAATGTGTTTCATTGTTTGGCAGTATAAAACGGCTTTGTGAAGCAAAGCAAAATGGGAATGCGGGGTTGTTTGTTTGGCGTTTTCCGTGGTTCGTTTTCGGTACAAGATAGGTGAAACCTCGAGCTAAACAATCTTTTTCACGCCCTCGCGCCCTCCCGCCCTCAATCTTTTCCCCTCGAGCCATGCCTAATTCATTTCCCGAATTGCACGGTGGCAGAGCGCCAAGGCTCCCAACATACAGACACCCAAACCGCAGCCCATAAAAGTTGGAACCAGACCCGCTCGAGCCACCACCCCGCCGATCAGCCAAAGGCCCACGGGCATTAGGGCGAAGGAACCCAACATATCCACGCTCGAGACACGGCCCAGTTTTTCGGGGGGAACCATGGCTTGTAGACTGGATTCCCAGATGATTCCACCATACACCAAACTGAATCCAATCCCTACACAACACAGTGCGGCAACCCAAAGCAGGTGACTCGAGGCGAGCAGGATAATCAGAAAACCTTGCGTCAAGACTGCTCCGTACACTTTGATGCCACGCCGCTCGAGCCGTGTTTGTTTTCAG
>JANYFS010000205.1 GCA_025359705.1 Deinococcales bacterium
CGAGTCGGGGGATGATCGTTTGATTGCTTTGGCTCTCGAGCGGCTGCTCTTGGCCCACGCAGTGGTGCTGGGTTACGGGGGCATCCCGCTGATTTATATGGGTGACGAGCTGGCCCTGCTCAACGACTACAGCTTTACCCATGATCCCAAGCACGCCCCCGACAACCGCTGGGTACACCGCCCCAAAATGGACTGGCGCGAGACCGAAAAACGCCACCGCCCCTATACCCTCGAGGGCCGTATGTTTGGCGGGCTGACCCGCCTGATTCAAACCCGCAAACAGTTGCCACACCTGCACGCCGCCACCGAGTCGCAGGCAGTGTGGCAAGACAACCCGCACTTGCTTTACCTCGAGCGCCTGCATCCACTGGGCCGTATGGTGCAGCTTTACAACTTCTCCGAAGACACCCAAAGTCTGGATTTGGCACAGTATGGTATGCCTCGAGCCTATGATCACATTAGCGGCAGAATTTTAGATAGCAGGCTCGAGCTGCCTGCTTATGGGCGGCTATGGTTGACTAATGTAGTTAACTAATGGGGTTAGCCAGAGCAATTGTTAGTTTTTCGTTGTATATTTTTTGTTGAGGCATAATAATAAATATCGTGTTTTAGATAGGTAAATCGTTTTCTAAGCTGAGTGATTTGCCTGTTTATTACTCCGATAAACAATATAAAGTAAGTTTAAAATGAGTTTAAGCTAAACGTAAATCAAACCTTAAATTAGAGCAGTTCTCCTTGGTTTGTCATTCATTTTTCGTCCAGAATATGATCGCAAATATCGTGTTTTAGACGAACAAACTTTGTTTTGAGTCGGGTGATTTATCCGCTCATTGTTCTGACAATCGCTCTAAGTCTTAAACAACGTAAATTTATTTAAACATGAGAATAGATAATAAAGACTCCTCGAACCCATCTAGTCGAGGAGTCTTTATTTGAGTTATCTTTTAAAAACAAGGCACTGGAGCAATTTGACAAGGATTATCAAAAGGGAATTCCAACTCGAAAGTAACGGTTTCTTGGTATGAACCTGCGGGAACCCATTGTCCTGGATCTACAACACCACTAAAAGCATAGAGATCGCCTGTTTCGGAGGTGATGTTGCCAAAAAATCCTGGTGGTATCTGTCCTAAAATAAAGAGTGATGGGTCAAAGAACAAATTAATAAAGTTTGCCACACCAGGAATTCCAACCCTCGAGTCTCCATCGGTGGTTAGTTCTACATCCACTTGTGGCAATGTAGTTCCAAAGAGTGAAAGTGCTGGCCCAGTATACGCCATTCTATAGGACACTTGATCCAAACCTTTATTTAAGAAGCTGGTGTATCCCGTATAGGTGACAAGATAGCTGGTATTGCATTTGACCCGCAAAGTAGACGTGCCGCTTGCGCCTGTGCGAAAGTTGTATAGCCCCAGATCCATATCGGTGGCGCTGATGGTACAGTCTGGCAAATAGTCCAGACTGACTTGGCTCGAGGCAGTTTTGGTATCGGCGTAGCCCACCCCAGAAACCAAAATAACGGTGCTGAGGGCTAAAATTGCTCGTTTCAACATGGTTTTCTCCTTACAACTTGGCTTTCAAGGAACAGCCTACACAGGGGGGCGTAACAGAAACGTAAAAGTTGAGCGGGTATGGCTCGAGGGGATTTACGCTTGATTTACGCTTTAGGGCAGGTACATCTTCATTTTTTCTTTAGCTACCTTGTGATTCTAGCAAATTATTTGAGAAAAATAAATACCCGCCTATCCAAAACTCATATCATTGTCATGTTATCCTTCGCATTTGCCGTATTTCTTTCTCGCCCACACCCCTCGAGCGTAAAATGAGCGTAAAAATGGATCAAAAAAATCCCCTCAAGGGGATATCAGGCTCGAGGGGTAGATCACAGCACAAAATTTAGCACTGTCTCGAGAAAATGCAAAAGTTATCAAAATTAAGAGGAAAATCCAGTGTAAAGACTACCGTTTCCTGATAATTTCCCGCAGAAACCCATTGATTAGGTGTTACCGAGCCTGTAAAAGCATAGACATCACCCGTGGGCAAAGTAATATCGCCAAAGGGGGGATCAAAATCATTCAGGTAAAAGTTAATGAAGTTTTCCAGTCCAAAGTATTGAAAAGAACCATCTTTGGTCAGTTCGCGGTCTACTTGTGGGGTTGCGCTACCTGTAGCAAATTCATCTCTGCCCGTAAAAGCCAAACGGTAGTTAATTTGATCGGCTCCTTTGGTCAATTTACCTGTGTATCCCACATAGCGCACCAAATAGGTAGAGTTGCACTTGATATTTAAAGTGGAAGTTCCACTAGCTCCTGTTCGAGCGTTATAAACCCCCAGATCCATATCGGTGGCGCTGATGGTGCAGTCGGGTAAAAAGTCCAAACTGGCTTGGCTCGAGGCGGGTTTGCTGTCGGCGTAGCCCATCCCTGAAAGCAAAAGTAGGCTGCTGAACAGGGTATTGATTACAGTGATTCTGGGTTTAAACATAGCGTTATGCCTCCAAATTTTCACAATCATAGCAAATTATCACAATGGTTTAGGGAATCTTAATCTTGGGACGCAGGCATTTGACTCCCAAAACCGCCGCGCTCCCCTCGAGCAGATCGGCAAAGTTTTGGGCGGCGCTCGAGCGCAGGGGTTGGCGAGCCAGATGCACCAAAGCGGTTTGGCGCAACAAAGGTGGGAAATCGCTCAGCTCGAGGGCCACAAGTTCTCCCGCCTCGAGGTCGGGGGCGATCAGCATTTTGGGGAAAAACCCCGCCGCTAGGCTCGAGCGCAGCAGATAGCGCCCCACTTCCATCGGGACATCGGCAACTGCGCTGGCCTTGGCTGCCAAAGCCGCCACCGACAGCGGCATGGCTTGCCACCATTGCTGTTGCAGCAGCAAACCACAGCCCTCGAGCAGTTCGGAACTGCTCAGGCGCGGGTGGCCCGCCAAAGGATGCTGCGGGTTGACCGCCAGAATCATCTGTTCCTCGAGCAGCAAAATCGGTTTGACTTCGGCTAGGCCGTGGTTGATCGGGGGGTAACAGATCAGCGCCACCTCGAGCAAGCCATCAACCAATTGCTCCATCAGTAGCCAGTGATCGCCCTCGCGGACTTGGCATTCGGCTTGGGGGTAACGCTGTACAAAGGCCGCCACTGCGGGGGCCAAAAGATGTACGGTCAGCGAGCGCAACGCCCCAATCCGCAGCGCCCCGCGCTCTCCGCTCGAGGACAGTCGGGCCGCTTCTAGGCCGTCTTGCAGGCTCGAGAGGATTTTTTGGGCGTAGGGCAAAAAGCTGTTTCCCCGCTCGGTCAGGGCGATTTTGCGCCCACGGGTGAACACCGCGCCGCCCAATTCCCGCTCGAGGGCTTGGATTCGGGCGCTGATGGTGGGCTGGCTGATCCCCAGAGCAAAGGCTGCCTTGGAAAAACTGCCTTCGCGGGCAACGCGCTCGAGGGTGATCAGTTGGTCGGTTTCGATCATGCTACCCAATTGTATTCCAGTAGTATAGAAAAAACCGATACCACAAATCATTCTTACCGACTTGTAACACAGCAAAAAATTGCGTAAATTTGACCTCGAGGCACACCTATGACCATCCGCAACGCCACACTCCAAGATTTGCCTGCCATCGTATCCATCTATAACTCGAGCATTCCCGCTCGGCTGGCTACTGCCGATACCGAAGCGGTGACGGTGCAAAGCCGCGTCAAATGGCTCGAGGCCCACAACCCCCAAACCCGCCCGCTGTGGGTCTGGGAAAGCGAAAACGAGATTACGGCATGGCTAAGCCTCAACGATTTTTATGGTCGGCCCGCCTACCGCCACACCGTGGAAGTCAGTGTGTATGTTCACCCACTGCACCACGGCAAAGGTTTGGGCAGAAAAATGGTGACAGCGGCCCTCGAGCGAGCTGGGGAATTTGATATTCACACCTTTTTAGGCTTCATTTTTTCGCACAATGCCCCGTCCATCGGGCTGTTTAAACAGCTCGGTTTTGAAACCTGGGGAGAAATGCCAAATATTGCAGTGCTAGACGACCTCGAGCACAGTCTTACTATTTTGGGGAAACGGGTATGATTCGACCCTTTGAAGAACACGACACCGAGGGCATCCTCGAGCTGATTTTGCACATCCAGCAAAACGAATTTGGAGTTCCCGTAACAAAGGCGGATCAACCTGACCTCGAGCGGATCTCCAGCTATTACCAGCAGGGGTTTGGGAATTTTTGGGTGGCCCTCGAGAATACACACGAGGAAGAGAAGGTTGTGGGAACCATCGCGCTGATCGACTTTGCGCCACGTTTGGGCTGTATCCGCAAAATGTTTGTGCAAGCCGACCACCGAGGCGAACCGCACCGCTTGGGCCAGCGGCTGCTGGCAACCTTGTTGGAATGGAGCAAAGCCCACGCCCTCGAGGGGCTTTATTTGGGAACGCACTCTATTTTGAAGGGTTCGCACCGTTTTTATGAAAAGAACGGCTTTGCAGCAGTAGATCCCTCGAGCTTACCCGAAACCTTCCCGCGTATGGCAGTGGATGACCGCTTCTATCACTTAAATCTACCCCTTAATATGTTGGAGTTAGAATGATCACCGTCGAGCAAATCCAAGATCTTTTGCATGACCGCGCAGATTTGGCAGCACTTTTGAGCAACTGTGTAGAAAACGCCGCTTCGATTGGTTTTGTATTGCCCTTACCCGCCCTCGAGATTGCCGAATATTGGGACGCAGTGCAAAAGTCGCTCGAGGCAGGATTGCGGGTGATGTGGGTGGCGCGGCGGCAGGATGGCAAAGTGGTGGGTAGTGTGCAATTGGCCCTCGAGAGCCGCAAAAACGGGCTTCACCGCGCCGAAGTGAACAAATTGATGGTGCATACCGAGGCCCGCAGGCAAGGCATTGCCCGAATGTTGATGGTTGCGCTGGAAGCCGTGGCGCTCGAGCGGAAATGCAGCACGTTGTTTTTGGATACGGTATTGGGAAATCCTGTGGAGCTGTTATATCGAGATTTGGGTTATCAGTTTGTGGGTTCGATTCCTGCATATGCCACCGATGTATATGGCACCCTCGAGGCGAATGCGATTTATTGTAAGTTGATTTGAGATTTTGAGATTTATTTGTGGCTCAACTTAGTATGTTTAGTAGCCGTATTTAGGATCAGGCACCGCTCGACCCCTACGAATGATTATATAAATGTACTCAGTCTCAAGGAAAAAAATATTATGTTTTATTGTTTTGATTTTTATTTATGTCCATTTGGCTTAGGCCATATTGCGGATGCCTCGAGGGCGGGATTCTTTTAAAATAAATGCACCTCGAGAAGTGGATTGCTTACTCGAGCGGTTATAGCTCGAGCGCTGGGCGCATTGCGGTCTCCAAAACCACTTCTGTTAGGTTCGATCCCTAATCGGGCTGCCATTTATATTGGTCTCGTCGTTCAGTGGCAAGGACATCTGACTTTCTATCAGCCAACAGGGGTTCGAGTCCCCTCGAGATCACCACCATTACTTTTGGGTTCATGATTATTCAGGTGAACCTTTTTACTTTTTCCACTCGATATGACCATTGATATTGTGACCATCAAAAACCGATAGAATATCCTCACAAAATTTGATCAATTCAAGGTTTTGGTCTTTTTTTGCTAATTCATAGAGGCGAATAAACATTTTCTTGCCTGTTTCGGTTTGTCCGCTATTTTTCTTCATAAAATTATGCTTACTGCATAGCACTTGCCCATTCTCAACCACAGCCAAACCACCAAAATCTTTAGCTTTAATGTGATCCACGTGAAGTACGGCCCCGCTCTCGACCCCTGCCCCACAGACCACACATTTATAACCGTCTCTCTCTAAAATAAATTTTTTCTGAGCATCCGTAAAATCTTCCAGTTTTCTTTCGGTAACTTGTGTTGGGTCGTAACGGTAAACCCCTGTCGCCACCTTAATCAAAAATCCCCTTTGGTGAAGTTTACGTATTGCTCGATCAGGGTCTCTTAGCGTTTTTCCTGTTCTTTCTTGATAGGTTTTTACAACCCAATCGACTGCCTTTTGAGTAGGAATGTCTTGGTCGGGATTATTCGCAAAATATTGTTTAACCATTCCTTCTTGAGAAATCGACTTATCATTTTCAGTTGAAGGATCTTCGTTGGGCGGGTTTTTATTAGGCATTTTGAACCTCTGGTACGTTTTGATTTTGGCTCAAGAGCATTTGATTCATACCCAAACAGGCCACTAAATTTTTGGCAACCGCTCGAGCCACGGGTACCGCAATCGAGTTTCCAAATTGGCGGTACATTTGGGTTCTCGAGACGGGGATTTTGAAATTGGGATCAAAGCCCATAATCGCTTTACATTCATTTTCACTGAGCAGTCTTAAGCCCGTTTTACCATCTCGCACAAAGGTTCCCGTCAGCCTTTGAATTTTATGATAGGTTGCTACCAAGGTTTTAACCTGCACCCTCGAGCTGGGATCTATGATTTCGGGTCTGCCGTCATCAAGTTTATAGATATAAGTTTTTTGAAGATGCTCGGAGATTTCATAACCCTCGAGGTGGGTTTCTACATATTTCCCAATATATGCTTTTTCCTTGTGAGGTTTAGGAAATTCAAATGCTGGAATATGTGGGTATTCGCTCGAGGAAATGCCCACAATAAAGATGCGTTTGCGGAATTGGGGTACGCCATAATTGGCAGCATCCAAAACCTTCCAAAAAATGTGATAACCCAAATTTTCGGGATCGGCAAGTAAATATTGACCATTCACCGAACATGCCAAGGTATTGATAATGGTGCTTAGAGTTCGGCCTCCATCATGGCTAACCAAGCCCTCTACATTTTCCAAAATAAAGGCTTTAGGTTGCTTATGCTTGACAATCCGCACCACATCATAAAAAAGTGTGCCTTGGGTGGGGTGTTCAAAGCCTTCGCGTTTACCAATGGTGCTAAAGGGTTGGCAGGGGAAGCCTGCGGTTAATAGATCAAAGTCTGGAATTGATTCTTCGGGGATTTGGGTAATGTCGCCAGCGGGTAATTCTTGAAAGTTGGCGAAGTAGGTTTGCTGAGAATATTTGTCCCACTCGGAAGAAAACACACAACGCCCGCCTGCACCCTCGAGGGCCAAACGAAAACCGCCAATGCCTGCGAATAGGTCGGCAAACGTAAATTGGGGATTTAAAGTGGTCACAACATAAGACCAAATTGGGAAAAATTCTTTCTGAAACGCATGTTTTTATTTTAGAGGTTTGCGCCGCACAGGTCAAACTTAGCTTTTGGACAACTTCTTTTGCCAATAGCGCTGCAAACCCTGCAAACTCATCCATAGGGGAGCATTCATTTGGTAGCGATCCACCAATTCGGTTCCGCCTTCGAGGTACAGGTTAGATTCGACCCGATCCCGAAAATAGGTGTACAAATCTTCGCCCTGCAAACCTTTTTCCATGCCCGCTCGAGCCACTTTAAAATCCCCCTCGAGGTTACGGCGAAAATCTTTGAGGTGTTGCGCTACATCACTGTAAGCTCCATAATGCGTCAGGTACAGGGTTTTGGCCTGTATCCGCTCCAGGGTATCCAAACTGCTGCGCCACGCCTCGAGGTCGATGTCGGGCGGTGGGGTGGGCGCTCGAGCGGATTGGGCGGGGATCATGCGGATGCCTGCCACATCACCGCAAAAAAGGGCATCGCCACATTTCCAAGCCAAGTGATGAATGGCGTGACCGGGGGTATAAAACGCCTCCAGCTCGAGGTTTGCAATGCTCACGGTTTCGGCG
>JANYFS010000250.1 GCA_025359705.1 Deinococcales bacterium
TAACATTGATATAATTCTTTGCGCGAAAAAGCTATTGTAGGCGCGTCTCTTCTCGTCTTCCATACTAAACACCATTCCCCTCCTTCCCTCCACTTCCCCCTCGAGGGGTTCATCTGCTTGGCCCGCTCTCAGGTTCACCAATTGCGCTGCTCGAGTCAAACTTACCGTCAACATCGACATGTTCCAATGAAAGTCGATGGCCAAGGGTTGCCGAGACTGACAATGGGTTAAACCCGCAAACTGCTTGGCATCCCGAAATGGATACTCCATCGGAAAACGGGTGCGGTACAGTTGCACCACCGTTCCTGCTGCCATCTCGGTATCTGTGGAAAACAGTAACTCGAGGTGGAAACCTTTCTTACCAGGCCACACCAAGGCCACTACACGAATGGAGCGTTCAAACTGCACTGCGTTGACCACCCAAGTGTATACACGACACTCATCGGCCCAAGGGATCTGTTCCCAACGGCTAAAATCTAGATTCTTCAGATCTACTTTACCATCGAACTTTTGTGGGCGGCCTCGTTTCCCACTGCGTTTACCTTGGTACAGATACCGTAGGTTAGCATCAGATCGAAGCTTAGAAACCACATGTTTTCCCCCTTGGCTAGTAACAATATCGAGGAAAACCTTCTTGGCATAGTAGGCATCACCCACCACTGCCTTGATTTTGCGATTCAACGTTTCAGGTAATACCTTCAGAATCTCCACGATTTGGTTAGCGTAGAAGTGGACTCGAGTGGTTCCTTCTTCTGAAACAGCAGGAGTTTGCTTAATCTGTAGGGGGATGGGTTGTCGGGTCGAAACATCTACCCAGGTCACACACGATCCCTCGAGTCCTGATTCTGCTTTGCCTAAACAGCCACTCCAGAACTGGGCTACCCCTGGAGTCTTATTGCCCGCTTTGCGGATGAATACCGCATCAGTAGCTAAAATACCCACTGAGCCGATGTCATTGTGTTCTTGTAATCGTAAAACCAGAGCGACATTTAAAGCCAGCCAAGGGATGGTTTGGGCGAACCAATCACGGTAACTGCGTTCAGTACGTTCTCCATAGCGAGCCAGATTGGTAAAGTTGAGCCGTCCTGGAATGGCTAACCACAAAAAGAGCAGGGCAGGAAGCAGTCTGGAGTGTAAGCCAGTGAGGATACCGCCTTGCAGTTTTACTGTGGAGATGAGAGCGAGTAAGATGTCGGATGGGGTTGTTCTCTGGTTGTGTTTCACACCTTAACCATGAGGGATAACCCTTTTTTTGTCATCCCCCCTCAAAAACTTCCGAACCATTGGGATGAAGACTTGGGTAGTAAGGCTTGGGCAGTGTGATAAACGGCCTCGAAAGGTTTTTGTAATTCATGTCTAGACAAATGTTTGGAAGCAATTCCATTAAGAGAGATCGGCATCTTGGAATCAGTTCCATTCTGTGTTAAAATTTATTTAGCTTCACAACTCGAGTAGCCCTTCTGGTGGGCCAGATGTTTTATGGATTGACCAGTTTGCGCTGCATTTCAGGAGACCCATCATGCGTAAATTGGCCTTTGGTTTTACCCTCATGCTGGCCTTGGCTGCTTGCAACCAGAACATCCCTCAAAACAACAATGTCTCCTCAGAAGAGACCCAGCAGAATAGCCTCTCCCAGCAAGCCCTCAGTCCCACCACCCTTGGGGCCAGATACACCGATGCAGGGGGAACGGTCACGGGAACCACCCACATAACCTTCAGGGTGTTTTCTTCCAAAGCCACCCGAATGGAAGTTTACCTGTATAGCCAAGCTACAGGGGCTGCCGAAAAACTCAAGTACACCCTGGTTAATGATGCCACCACCAACATCTGGAAAGTCACAGTTCCGGTATCCAGCCTGACTGGAGCAGGAATTGGCACGGTGTATTACGGATACAGGGTCTGGGGACCCAACTGGACGTACAACGCTGCCTGGACCAAAGGATCGGCAACAGGCTTTGTCAGCGATGTGGACGCTGCAGGCAACCGTTTTAATCCCAACAAACTGCTGCTGGACCCTTACGCCCTAGAAGTCAGCCATGATCCTTTGAGTCCCACTTCTGGAAATTACACGGGGAATGTCTACGCTTCGGGTGCCACCAACCGCAACTTGGATTCTGGAAGCGTGGCTCCCAAGGGGATTGTGCTCAGCTCAGATACCACCAGCTATGGTACCAAACCCACCCGCGCCCAGAAAGATGACATCGTTTACGAAGTCCATCTGCGTGGTTTGAGCAAAGGGGATTCCAGCATTACCAGTTGTGGCGGAACCTATGCAGGCGCGGCCCAGAAAGCAGCCTACCTGCAAACCCTTGGAATCACCGCAGTGGAATTTTTGCCTGTACAAGAAACTGACAATGACAGCAACGATGTCACCGATGCAGCTTCTGGAAAATCCAGCACCAGCACGGCTGGAGACAATTACTGGGGTTATATGACGGTCAATTACTTTGCACCAGACCGCAGATACAGTTGTGACAAAACCGCTGGAGGCCCGACCAAAGAGTTTAAAGCTATGGTCAAGGCGTTCCATGACCGAGGCATCAAGGTAATGATTGATGTGGTCTACAACCACACTGCCGAAGGCGGAACGTGGGGTACGAACGACACCGCCAGCATCTACAGCTTCAGGGGTTTTGACAACGCAGTGTATTACTCGCTGAGCAGTGACAAACAGAATTTCTATGACAACACAGGGATTGGACACAACTACAACACCTTCAATCCCACCGCCCAACAATTGATCATTGATTCCCTCAAACACTGGCGTGACCAACTGGGCATTGATGGATTCCGTTTTGACTTGGCCTCGGTGCTAGGAAACACCTGTGAACACGGCTGTTTCAACTACGACAAGATGAACAGTGCAAACGCCCTCAACAAAATTGTAGCCAGCATCCCTCCCAGACCAGCCGCTGGAGGGACAGGGGTGGATCTGATTGCGGAACCCTGGGCCATCGGCAGTGGCACCTATCAGGTGGGCAATTTCCCCACGGGCTGGAGCGAGTGGAACGGTCAATTTCGGGATATTATCCGCAAAGACCAAAATAAACTGGGAACCGATGCCATCACCCCTGGGCAGCTAGCCAACACATTTTCGGGTTCCAGTGACCTGTTTCAAGACGATGGTCGCAAACCTTGGAACAGCGTCAATTTCATGGTGGCCCACGACGGTTTTACCCTGAAAGACCTTTATTCCTGCAATGGAAAGAACAATGCTCAAGCGTGGCCTTTTGGCCTTAGCGATGGTGGAGAGGACAATAACAACAGTTGGGATCAGGGTTCGGTTGCCGCTGACCAACGCAAAGCGGCCCGCAATGGCATGGCCTTCATGCTGCTAAGCGCAGGAACCCCTATGGTCACAGGCGGAGATGAGTTCCTACGAAGCATCAACTGTAACAACAACTCCTACAATCTGGATAACAGTACCAACTGGCTGAACTACACCCTGAACACCGACCAGAGCAACTTCAAAGCGTTCACCCAGAACCTGATGGCCTTCAGAAAAGCCCACGCTGCCTTGCGTCCCAGCAACTTCTATTCCAGCATAGACAACAACGGCAATGTGATGGAACAGCTTCGCTGGTTCAAACCTGATGGCGGCGTGGTCGATGGAGCCTACTTTGGCAATGCCAGCAACCACGCCTTGGCTTACCGCATCGATGCCACCGAGTTTGGAGAGTCCAATCAGGCCATCTATGTGGGTTACAACGGCTGGTCTGGGGCCATCAATTTCACCCTCCCTTGGCCTGGAACGGGTAAGAACTGGTACCGAGTGACCGACACCTGTACTTGGGCAGAAGGGGCTTCGCAGGTCGACCTGAATGCCACCACTAACCTTGGAGGAGAATTCACCAACTACAGTGTATGTGCAAGAGGAATGCTGGTACTGGTCGCAAAATAGACCTAAATTCTAAGCAAAATAGGCCACCTTTAGGGGTGGTCTTTTGCTTTTGGATAGGCTCTACAGCCCTTCTCTCACAGTATTCCTCTTACAGTTTAGGCGGTGTTCTCGAGCTTTGACCAAACGGCTCAAAATTATCTGGCCTTCGTGTGGTTTGCTGCGATAATGCTTTGGCTTCCCTCGAGCAGCAAAAAATCGAGGATGGCTTCCTTGACCTCGAGCGGGCAGCTATCGTGCAGCGCATGTGTTCCGCGTGGCAGATCAAGGGTTTTGACCAACGGAATGGAGCGTTTGAGTACATGGGCGGTGTAAGGCCGAATCACCGGGTCGAGATCCCCCACAATCACCAAAGTCGGCACCCTTATCCGCTCGAGCAGTGGCCCCGTAAGGTGACACTTCTGGTTTCTGGCTATCGCCAGCATCCGACTTGGGCCACACCGCAGGTACGCTTTGATCAGCTTTGCAATCAAGGCTGGGCGCTCCTCTGGTGCATCTTTGAGCAGATTTCCCATCTGCCTAAGCACACTGGGATTCTCGGGAATGCCCGTTGGCGCACACAGAATAAGCTGAGCGACGCACTCGGGAAAGCGAGCAGCCAGATCGATAGCGATTTCGCCCCCGAGCGAGTGTCCCAACACTGGAATCTGCCCAAGGTCGTTTTCCACCAACCACTGGGCTACATGCTCAGTGAGTCGCTCCAGTTGCAGGTAGCTGTGGCGCGGCGCTCGAGTATGCCCAAACCCAGCCATGTCCAAGGCAAAGGTAGTGAAACCACTCGAGAGGGCTTGTTGGAGCGGCTCGAAGTAGTCACTCGAGCAACCCAGACCGTGCAGCAGCAGCAGGGGTGGCCCCTGACCCACAACTCGAGCATGAGTTCGCAGGCCACCCACTCGAGTCCAAGAAGATCGCATAGCGAGAGTTTAGACGATTTGAGGCGGCAGCCAAGGCTGAGGCTTGGCTCGAGTGCGTATCGTTTTATTTTTGTGCCTCGAGCGCGGGATTTTTTCTTGACCACCGCTCGAGCTAAAAAAGAATCCCCCTCGAGCGCAAAGCCAGAGGGGATTCTTTTTGTATTTCTATATTTTTTGGTGGGCAGTGAGGGATTCGAACCCCCGGCCCTTCGCGTGTAAGGCGAACGCTCTACCGCTGAGCTAACTACCCAATTTTTGGCCTCTCGAGCTACCCTCGAGCGCACTCAAATTGAGCGTCATCAAATATAGAGGATATAGATGAATTCGTCAAGTCAAGCGTTAATGATATAGAATTATCATCATTATGGTAGCACTCGAGACAGACAATTTAACGGTACGTTTTGGCGATTTTCTGGCACTGGATGGGGTGAGTTTTACCTTACCCGAGTCGGCATTTTTGGCGCTGATTGGGCCAAACGGCGCAGGCAAAAGTACCCTGATTCGGGCTTTGCTGGGCTTGGTGGCCCCCTCGAGCGGAACCGTGCAGGTGCTGGGGCAGCAGCCTGGTCAGTTTCCACAACACATCGGCTATGTACCGCAAATCAAAACCTTTGACCGCTCCTTCCCTGCCCTGGCCCTCGAGCTGGTGCTGACGGGGGTGCTGCGTGGCTGGGTGGGGCGGATCAAACCTGAGCATAAGGCTTTGGCGCTGGAAGCCCTCGAGCGGGTGGGGGCGGAAAAATTGGCGGCTCGAGCGGTGGGGCGGCTTTCGGGTGGAGAGCTGCAACGGGTTTATTTGGCACGGGCATTGGTTCGCAAGCCCAAACTGATTCTGCTGGACGAACCCGCCACAGGCATCGATGTGATTGGCGAGAAGGATATGTACAGCCTGCTCGAGCGCTACCGTGCCGAGTCGGGGGCCACCCTTGCCATGATCACCCACGATCTGGACGTGGCCCGCTATCACGCCTCACACGTTGCCATTCTCAACCGCAAACTGTTTGGCTTTGGTGATCCCCAAACCGTAATGAATGACGATTGCTTGGCACGGGCCTACGGACATGCCCATCACCACCATCCCAAAGGAGTCACGCTGTGAGTTGGTTCCTCGAGCTGTGGAGCTTCCCCTTTATGCAGCACGCACTTTTGGCGGGTGCAATGGTGGGCTTGTTGTGCGGATACTACGGGGTTTTTATGGTGCAGCGCGGCCTGTCTTTTTTGGGCGACGGGCTGGCTCATGCGGCCTTTGGCGGGGTGGCTTTGGCCCTGCTGTTGGGCTGGACTCCGCTGTATGTGGCGCTGCCTTTTACGGTAGTGGTCAGCTTGGGCATCACCGCCCTGCGCGAGCGCACCCATTTGGGCGGGGATACCGCCGTGGGCATCTTTTTTGCTGTTTCGGTGGCGCTGGGGGTGCTGTTTTTGGGTCTGAAAAAAGACTACAGCGTGGATGCGTTTGCCTATCTGTTCGGCAGCATTTTGGGAGTAACGGGGTTTGACCTCTGGGCAGTCGCCCTTTTGTTGATTCTTAGCGCACTACTGATTCCGTTCACATGGCGCAGCCTAGCCTACGCCACCTTCGATTCAGAATTAGCCCGCTCGGACAGGGTTCCTGTGCGTTTGCTAGACTATTTGCTTTCGGTGCTGATCGCGTTGACCGTGGTGGTTTCGGTGAAGGTGGTGGGCATCGTGTTGGTGGCCTCTTTTTTGGTGATCCCCGCCGCCACTGCCCGCCTGCTCAGCCCCACGCTCTACCGAATGACCCTCACCTCGAGCCTGCTGGGAATCTTATCTAGCGTGGTGGGGTTACTGATTTCTTACCAAGTGGATGTGCCTTCGGGCAGCACCATTATTTTGAGCCAAGCATTTATTTTTGTGGTGGCGGCGTTGGTCAGTGGGAAGGCGCGGGGGTGAGTCGCTGCGCTCGAGGGCGGAAGTCGCTTCGCTCGAGTGTAAGAGCGTAAGAGGGTAGGAGGGTAAGAAAAAGATTGGATGGCTCGAGGTTATCTTGACCCTAAAGCAGCACCTGACGGGCTTGGTCGCTTTTGCCGTTACAAAAAACGAATAACGGATCACGAAACACCCCCAAAGGCAATCCCGTAATAGACAGTCGGAATTTCAGGGATTAGACTGGGGGCAGTATGTGGATTTCTACCAAAGCACAATATGGATTACGCGCCCTGATTGAAATTGGCAAACGGCCTGGAGAGGCGGTTCCGCTCAAGGATGTGGCGGAGCGCCAGAGCATTAGCCAGCATTACCTCGAGCAGATTGCTTCCAATTTGCGGCGCTCGGGGTTTATTCGTTCGGTGCGGGGGGCGTATGGGGGCTACAAACTCAGCCGTCCTGCGGCCCAAATCAGTGCTTGGGAGGTGGTGACTTGCCTCGAGGGGAGCCTCTCCCCCGTTACCTGCCTCGAGGATGCGGACTCCTGCGCCCAAACGGGTTCGTGTGCCACCGAAACCTTATGGAAACGGGTCGAGGATGCGCTGAAAGAAGTGTTGGGTGGAACCACTTTGGCAGATTTGATTGCTGAAAATATCCAAATTGAACAAAATAAATTGGTACAGCTCGAGGGGGTCAGTAATTTACCCACCTATTTGCAGTAAATATTCCCCAATAATCCCAATCAATCGGCGTATTGTGCCAAAACCCCCCTCGAGATAATCATGCGTTGTACTTCGTCGGTTCCTTCGCCAATGCGGGTTAGGCGGTTGTCGCGCCAGAAGCGCTCGAGGGGATATTCTTTGATGTAGCCGTAGCCGCCAAAAATTTGAATGGCTTCGTCACAGGCTTTGACCCCTGCGGTGGTGGCGAACAGCTTGGCTTGAGCGGCAGCTAGGGTGAAATCGCGGCCCGCATCGCGCAGGTCGGCGGCGCGGTGGATCAGCAATCTCGCGGCCTCGAGTTCGGTGGACATATCCGCCAATTTGAAGGCAATGCCTTGGTTTTGCCCAATGGGTTTACCGAATTGCACCCGCTCCACCGCATAACGCCCCGCCCACTCGAGTGCAGCCCGTCCCAAGCCCAGCCCCATCGAGCCAATCCCAATGCGCCCACCGTCCAGCACTTTCATCACATGCTTGAAGGCTTCCCCTCGAGTGCCAAGTAGCGCACTCTCGGACAGCACCATATCCTCAAAAATCAGTTGGGCGGTGTCCGAAGAACGCAGGCCCAGTTTGTCCTCTTTACGACCTACCGAAAAGCCCTCTACTTCGTCACGGTTAAATACAAAAGCACTGATCCCATCGTTTTTGCCCTTGCCCCCTCGAGCGGGATCGGTGCGGGCCAGCACCACATACGTTCCGCCCACG
>JANYFS010000288.1 GCA_025359705.1 Deinococcales bacterium
GCCCAAACAATATCCAAATTGTATTTGCCTGCCTCGATTTGAATGCGAAAGCCCAATCCCACCCCTGTAGTTCCAAAAAACTCACCGACAATGGCACTGATCATAGCGAGGGTACTGGCGATTTTCAGGGCATTGAATAAAAAGGGTAAGGCGCTGGGAATTCGGAGTTTGCTAAAAACCTGCGCCTCACTCGAGCCATAACATTGCATCAGCTCGAGGGCTAAGGGGTTGGCACTTTGCAAACCCCGCACCACCCCCACCACCACAGGAAAAAACACGGTTATGCCCACAATGATCGCCTTGGAAGTCCATTCGAGGCCAAAGGCTTTGACCACCACAGGAGCCAAAGCCACAATCGGAATGCTGGAAAAGGCGCTGGCATAAGGCAATACCCCCCGCTCGAGGAAGCGAAAACGCACCACCAACAGGGCCAGAGCAATTCCTGCAACCACCCCACCAAGGTAGCCCGAAAGTGCCTCGAGCGCAAAGGTGGTGGTGGCATCGCGCAGCAGCACTTCCCGCACCTCCCAGAGCGTTTGCATCACCCTCGAGGGAGTGGGGATTAGACCCGTGGGAACTGCGTAGCAGCGCAGCATGGCTTCTGCAAAAAGCAATCCCAGCACTAGGGTTAAAAGTGCAGGAATGAAATTTTTGCTGATTTTGGCAATACGACCCAAACCATAAACCGCCACCGCGCTCGAGAGCCAAATCCAAATCGGGGAAATAGACACACTTGGCTCGAGGGGGGTCGGTTCTGCATTCCACATTTTTGAGATGATCCAAAGCAAAGCAGCACTTCCCACTCCATAAAAAAGCCAACCCAGCACGCTCGAGGGTAGGGTTTTGGAGGTTAGGTTTTGGGTTTGAAGGTTTTGCATGTGGGGTTCCTTACCCTTTCCGCTGCCACGGAGTCAAAACCCGCTCGAGCCAGTTGATCAACGCCACCAGCACAATGCCCAGCACCGCTCCATAAATCATAATCACCCACAGGGCCACCCCGTCGGATGCCCTCGAGTTTTCGGCAAGCATTTTGCCCAACCCGCTAAAACTGATGCTGCTGATTTCCGCCACAATCGAACCGACCAAAGCCGCCGCTGCCGAGACTTTTAGGGCAGTGAACAGATACGGAACCGAAGCGGGAAAGCGCAGTTTGAGGAAAATCTGCACCCTCGAGGCGTGGTAGGTGTTCATCAGATCGAGGCTGAGCGGGTCGGGGCTGCGAAGACCTTTGGCGAGGCCAATGCAAATGGGGAAAAAGGCGATGAAGGCCGCGATCAGGGCTTTGGGAACCCAGCCTTGCACCCCGTATTGACCCAACAGAACCGCCAACATCGGGGCAACGGCGACGATGGGGATGGTTTGCGAAGCCACCAGCCACGGCAAAACCGAGCGCTCGAAGGCACGGCTCGAGACCAGTAGCACTGCCAAAAGCAACCCCGTAACCGAGGCCAGCAGCAGCCCCAGCAGGGTCTCCCCTGCTGTTACCAGCAGGTTGTACGGAACCGAAGTCGGCTCGAGGGGCGGAAGGCTCATGTTTTTGAAGCCGTCCCAAAGCTGCATGGGCGCGGGAACCACGGGGTTCCGCATTTGAAAGGCACACTCGAGGGCAGTTTTGCATTCCAGCTCGGCCCCGCTCGAGAGGAGTTTTTGGGCGGGGCCATAGTTGGCAAGCAGCATCACAGGCAGGTACAAAATTAGCCCAATCACGGCGACCACCAGCAAGGGTACGAAAGAATTTGACTTCTTCTCGAGGGTGGGATTGTTCACAGATGTCCTTTCACTGATGTCCACGCCGTAGACATTCACGGATTTCGGTGGAGATTTCAAAAAAGCGGGGCAGCTCGCGGGTGTTTTCGTCTCGAGGTTGGGGTAAATCCACTTCGATAATGCGTTCGATGCGGCCTGGACGGGCGGTCATCACCACCACTCGAGTGCTGAGAAACACTGCTTCGTCTATGGAGTGGGTTACAAAAATCACGGTTTTGCCGGTTTCGCGCCACAAGCGCAACAACTCGAGGTTGAGGTTTTCGCGGGTGATCTCGTCCAGTGCGCCAAAAGGCTCGTCCATAAACAGCAATTTGGGATCGAAGGCCAGCGCCCGCGCAATGCTGACCCGCTGCTGCATTCCGCCTGAAAGTTGCCACGGGTAATTTTTGGCAAACTTCTCGAGGCCGACCAACCGCAACATTTCCTCGGCGCGGGCCTTGCGGGTTTGTGCGGGGTAATTCATAATCTCGAGCGGCAACAGTACATTGCTGATTACCGTGCGCCAGTCGTACAGCACAGGTGCTTGAAACACATAGCCGTAAGCGCGGTTGGCTCGAGCCACACTGGGGGTCATGCCCCCAATCAAAATCTCGCCACTGGTAGCCGAAACCAAATCCGCCAGCAGCCGCAGCAGGGTGGTTTTGCCGCAGCCCGAAGGCCCAATCAGCGAGATAAATTCCCCTTGCTGAATCTCGAGGTTGGCTTCTTGTAGCGCGGTGGTCTCCCCTGCGCTCGAGCGAAAGACCATCCCTACATTTTTTACCGAAACCAAAGAATTTAGGCTCGAGGGATTCTGGCTCATGAAGAATGCCCTTTGGCAGTGCTGGCGGCGGCAATTCCCAAACCGATGTAAATGCTACCCGACACATACTTTTGCCGTTTCCAAAAGGACGCTTTATGGCGAAGCCAAGGCCCAAGTGTTCCTGCCAGCAGCGCAAAAATTGAATCGGTGACAAAGGCCATGCCCACAAAGATCAAACCCAAAACCAAAAATTGTAGCGGTACGTGGCCCAATTTAGGATTGACAAACTGGGGCAAAAAAGCAAAGAAAAACAGCGCTGTTTTGGGGTTCAGCGCCCCAACCAGCAGCCCTTGCCTAAAAATTTTGCCGATGGGCTGAGTTCGCAGCTCGAGCGGGGCGGCTTCTTTTTTGGACAAAAGCTGTTGCACCCCCAAATAAATCAAATACCCCGCGCCCGCAAATTTGACCAGGTTAAACAACACTGCGCTCGAGAGCAAAATCGCCGACAGCCCCAAAGCTGCCGCAACCACATGCACCAAAGCCCCAAAATCCACCCCCGCCACACTCGCCAACCCTGCCCGCCGACCTTGGGCAATGCTACGGGTGACGATATACAACACAGCGGGGCCAGGAACCATCAACAAGGCCAGGCTCGAGACTAGAAAAAGCGGAAGGGTTTCGGTAGGGGGCATATTATTACCTCGAGGGGACGAATAACGGATAACGAATAACAATCCTAAAAATACATCGGCTTACGCCGCAACAACTTACCCCTCGAGCCGTCCCCTACAAATTTGCCATCCCGCACTTGAATTTTTCCCCGCACCGTAACAAGGCTGGGCCGTCCGTCGATTTCCCAACCTTCAAATACACTGTTGTCTACATTCATGCTGTGGGTCTTTGCGGAAATCGTGCCGCGATAACTGGGATCATAGATCACCAAATCGGCATCGGAACCCACTGCAATACAGCCTTTTTGTGGGAATAAACCAAAAATTTTGGCGGCTTTGGTGCTGGCAGCCTCCACAAAACGGTGCAAGTCCAGTTTCCCCCTCGAGACCCCGTAGGTATACAGCAAATTCACGCGGTCTTCGATGGCGGGAAGGCCGTTGGGGATGGCGGTGAAGGCATCTGCGCCCAAGGCTTTTTGCTCGAGGTCAAAGGGGCAATGGTCGGTACCGATGGTATCGATAAAACCCTGCTCGAGCGCGTCCCAAAGGGGTTTTTGATTGATTTTGTCACGCAGCGGTGGAGACATCACATATTGCGCCCCTGCCACGCCGCCCTGCTCGGCGTAGGTTTTGTCCAGCAAAAAATGCGGAATTACCGACTCGATAAACAGGGGAATCCCGCGTGTTTTGGCCTGAACCGCCCGCTCGAGCGCCGCCGCACAGGACAAATGCACCACATAACCGGTGGCCCCCGTCATCTCGAGGAAGGTGGCAAAGCGGTTGGTTCCTTCGGCCTCGACCTGCACAGGGCGGCTAGCCTCGTGGTAGGCACTGCTGGTTTTGCCCTGGGCCAGCAAAGATTGCTGCAATTGTCCCACCAGCTCGGCGTTTTCGCAGTGTGCGGTGACAATCACCCCCAGTTCTTTGGCTAGGGTCAGGGTTTGGTAGAGTTCACCATCATCGACTCCAAAAAAGTTTTTGTAGGACAGAAAAACCTTAAACGAGTTGATGCCGTCCGCCACAATTTCCCGCAACTGGCTTTCGGTGGTGTCATCAAATTTTGTCACCGACATATGAAAACTGTAGTCGCAGGCGCTGTTTCCTTCGGCTTTGGACTTCCACAGGTTGTAGCCCTCGAGGGTATCGTCGTGGCGGCTGGGGCAGCACATCTCGAGGTAGGTAGTGGTTCCGCCGATCAGCGCGGCAATACTGCCCGTTTGGTGGGTATCTTTGGCATGGGTCGCCATAAAGGGCAAGAAAATATGGACGTGTGGGTCGATAAAACCAGGAAAAACATATTTTCCTGTGGCATCTACAATTTCGGTATCCGCAGGAACCTCGAGGGCCACACCAATGCGGGTGATGGTTTGGTTTTCGATGTAGATGTCTGCGGTGTAACGAGCGTCTGCGGTGATGATTTCGCCGTTTTTGATCAGTAGGGGCATGGTGTACCTCAAGTGTTGCTTAAGTGTTGCTCGAGTGGGTGCAGCAAAACAGATTTAAAGGATTCTACGCCAACTTTGGCTCAAAAACCAAGAATTCGCTCGAGCTATCTACAGCTCCATTGGGCCAAGATTCCGCTCGAGCTGCTGCTTTTTACTTGGCAATGCTCCAAGAAATTCGCGCAGTTTCCCAACGCTTTCAAAAACTGCGTGACCCTGTGCTTTTTTCCCTCGAGCTGGATTGTTTGAGGGAAAGGTTTTTGTGTGGCCCTTGAGGGGGAGAGGTGCAAAAGTAAGGTGGCTCGAGGGGCAGGGTTTGACCCGTGAAGAAATTAAAAACCTCTTGTCGGACGGTGACGTGTGAAAATAAACCCAGCTCGAGCGTGTAGGCAAAAGCGCTCGAGCTGGGTTGTTTGTGAGAACGGTTTTTGGGTGGCCCTCGAGGGGTATTCGAAGTATGAAAAATCGAATTTTTTTTGCTAAAATATAAAAAACACATTTTCTAGGCCAATAGCCTTCTAAAGTGTTGGAAAAATTTCAGATTGACAACTATTTTTAAATATCTGACCTTACGCGATTTAAAGAATCGATGATTACAAACAAAAGCGAAATATAACAAACTCGAGGTTTTAGGACGGTTTCCAGGCGAAGGGGTGTTGGA
>JANYFS010000342.1 GCA_025359705.1 Deinococcales bacterium
GATTCCGGTGCGCTCTACTTCCTTCCCCAGCATGAATTCAGGGTGCTCGAGGAACCAGCGGCCCATCAAAAATTCTCTTTGATGGTAAATCTCAGCAATGCCTTGATGTGCTGCTCGCACCTCGAGGGGAAGTCCGCGCAAAAAGTAGAGATCGGTGGTGGCCATCTGAGTGTGACTGCGCTCGAAGATGTCGGTAGGCAGGCCAATGATCGCGATAATTTCACTGTGCATCAGGAGTTGTTTGCGAAACTCGGTGTGCTGGCTGCTACGGGCCAGACCTGACGGCAGAATCAAACACGCAATGCCTCCAGGTTTGAGTAACTCGAGGGCTTTGAGCGTGAAATAACACTCATGGCGGGATTCTTGGGGCTGATCGAGCATTCGGGTATTGCCCCGTTTGCCAAAAGGGGGATTTCCAATAACCAGATCATAGGTAGCCGCTCTGGTCTTGATTGCATGGGCTTCGAATCCGCCGTCTATTACGGTATGGCTGTTGCGAAAGAAGGTTTTGGCGATGCGGGCGGATACGCGGCTAATCTCGACTGCATCGAAGTGAACGTTGCTGGAGCATCTTGCAGCAGTACCCCAATCCCACAGCTCGGCTCGAGGGCTTTGCCACTGATCCCCCAAGCCTTGAGGATATCCCACATCACCCTTGCGATTTCAGGCGGCGTGAAGTATTCGTTTAAGCTGTCGCCGATTCCACCGGTGCCCGAATACCGAGCAATCACCTCGAGTTCGTCGCCTTGCGGCCAGCGCTTATCCCGTTGAGCCGCTCTCAAAACCTCGAGCGCCTCAGCATTCCACGCTTTGCGCTGTGATGGGCTTTTGATCTCGCTGAGCCCTAGCCGGGGGATTTGGGGCTGGATGGGAGGGATAGGCATGGGAAGATCAAAGAGGGACATCATGGTCATAGAAAGGCTCCTCTGAATAGGGAAAATAAAAAAACCCCTTCGAGTGAAGTTCACTGGAAGGGACTAGCGGAAGCAGGGTTGGCTTAGTTGAATGAAAAAACCTCGCTGGAGATCGCAAGGTGCAAATGATTAGACACTCGAGTGTCGAGCGGTAGCGCGTCTAGGAAAGAATTTTCTACAACACAGCAACCGCACTTTAAAAGTGCGGTCGGTAGGGTTTGGCTTAAGAATTTCCCAAATAAAATCTGCTACAATCTAATGTGAGGAAAAATAACATGTAACCCCATTTGCTCGAGCGGTACGAGTTCCAAAACGAAAAAAGCGCATTTCTCGGGATTCAGCCCCCAAAAAACACACTTCTTTTCGTTACAGCGTTTGATCTATTCTCGTTTCAACGGCGATTTTAGGTTAGACACCACACAGATATCTGGTTTAAATATACCAGATTTGGCCCTGTTGTCGCAAGATACAGGATGACAATTTCGGAGCACCCTATTTATGGAAGCAAAAATCGCCGTCCCATACCCGTTTGTACCTTTTTACCGACAGACCCTCATTCTCGAGGGTGAAGAATAATGTCTCTGAATTTTAACGAAGCCTATTTTCGCAGCAAATGGAACGAAACCCCTGCCTCCGTCTTGGTTGATACACCGGAAATTTCACTCGGCGAGAGTGCCGAGGTGGCCTCCTCAAGTGCAGAAAATCTCGAGTACGCTGCCCAATATGACCGATTTTTAGAGGATTCTCAGGTGGCGGGTCCGCTCGAGGATGAATTACTCGAGGGTTTACTGACCGCTACGGTTGAACATGTGGTCTCGAGTGAGGGGAATCTCGAGGGTGACCAGCTCGAAACCCAGCCTCCCCCAGCTGTGGTGGAGATTCCCTCGAGTGAGGGGAATCTCGAGCGGGATAGCTCCACCCCTCCAGACATCCAAGGCGAAATACCCAGACTGCTGGTTCTGCTCCAACCCGTTCTGGCGGCAAATTATATTGATGGGCGTTTTGTTGCCATCTTCGATCATATGGCCTCTTGTAATCCTACTCAGCACTTCCCTAAACCTACCCTCCTCTCTCGAGCGCTCAATGTCTTGATTCGGGCTCAAATCCAGTTCGGCAACGGGTTTTTTATGAGCTACAC
>JANYFS010000373.1 GCA_025359705.1 Deinococcales bacterium
CTTCATAACTGTGCTTTTAAGATATTTCCCAATAGCTCGAGCCAATAAAAACAAGGCTCATCAATAGGCGCTATATCAATTCTCTTTTGGCTCAACGATTCAACATACGCCGTTAGCCAAGCTCGAGCAACCACATCTTCAGTTATTCCTTGGTCTTGAGCGCGTTGAAACACCACCAAAACCCATTCATCCAAACGAAGTAAATAAATATGAATACCATGCAAGGCTTCAAGGTCGGCAACTCGCGCAGTGATTTCTTCATTTTTAATGATATGTACGCTGCTCACAAAACCTGCAATTTTTACATTCAAGTTTTGCTCGAGTTTATCACTTAACTCTTCAAGTTCATCTCGCAAATAGGCTTTGCCATATTTGGCATCCCAAGCCTCAATAATCTGACCTTGCCAAGCCAGCTCAATGTCCGCGACATTGCCATGTTTTTTATTTGCCGAACGCATCTGCGAAAGTGGAACCAAGGTTCCCTCCATTATTGCTGCCACATCTTGCATGGCCTGCATCAAAGCGTGCATAGCAATTTCCATAATACGTGCGGCATAGTCCGATTTTTGGATATGCTGCTCAAGCAATTCTAATACTATTTTTTGAGTAAGCTGAACATTTTTATTTACAAACTGATCTTTTAAATTTAAGACTTCTTGCACCAAGTCTTGAAAACGTGCCGCATGATGAACCAACTGAGTCATCACAAAATAAAGTGCAGGCAAAGGCTCGAGTGTGCCATCTTGTAAAGTCTCCACAATTTCCAGCCACTCCGATTTAGCCCCTCTAATATTGGCTTTATAAAATTTAGAGTAGGGATAATTTTCCGCCAAAGAACGGGTCATCATAAAGCCATCTTTGTTTAATTTTAAAAGGTCGAATTCTCTTAAAGTGGGCGTGATGAAATTTCCATCCAAGCTCCGCATCGACATACCTGATTGCCAAAAATCTTTATGTAACCTAATATTCAGGCTCGAGTCGATGGATTTAATGCACAATTGCAGAACCGTCAAGCCCACTAGCGCCCGTCCCACTTCGCTGGTGATCGATCCAACCAGATCTTTCAAATGGGTGCTATGTTCCTCACTGATTTGACCCAATACCATTTCGCTCGAGGGGTGAATAATATCCAAAATAATATTTTTAAGAAATCCACCTCGCAGTACCGCAGTTACATGATTGCATTTTTCTTGGATCTCTAAACTCTTTTTACCTTCCAAAAATATTTCTACTGAGCCATCATCACGCACCAACTCACTGCGATCTAAAAATACTTTGAGGTGGGCTTCAGTCATTTTTAACCTCCCTGCCAATCTCTATACCAATATCCATACTTTTTCTAAGCTGAACACTTTGCGGGTTTAATGTAGGGAAAGCGTAAGGGATCAAATATTCTCCTTTGGCAATTTGGGGATTGGTGTAATGATTCCGCACCTCATAACCCCAATCTCGCAATTCATGCAAAACTGCTCGAGCCTGCCGTTCGGACATCTGCCACACTCGAGCGAACGATTCCACAGCCACTTGCACCCCCACCCCATCACCCCGAACAATATGACTTAAAACTATATGAATTTGGCTTATATTGGTTTTCGAGCGGTATTCAATTTTTATTTTGGGTGAATATTGATAGTATCCACTCAATTGCACCAAATCCGCAATTCCTGTAATGTTTTTAATCTGCTCCTCGAGCGATTTCCATAAGGCAATATAATTTTGGGGTGAAAAATTACCTGCCCACAGAATAATTTCATCCACATCCAAAGCCCAAGGATCATTTTGGGTAGGTCTAACCATTAAAGAATATGCCTCTTCTGTTGCCCATTTTAGATCTGCTGATATATTCCAAAATTTTCCACCGTGATTTAGGCTAATCGGTATAGGTTCGCTTGTACCTTGCTCGAGCCAAGAAAAATCTGTACCCAAATAGCGAATATGTTCTCCATCTTCAAATTCGGGGTATTCAAAACGGTGCAGCTTGCCCTCTTGCTCCAACCTAAGCAGTGCCACTCGAGCTTTCCCAGCATAGGCTTCAGTTAAGCTGCGCTTACGTTTGCGGAAACCCAATTCTTCATTGTCTGCCAAGCGGGGCAACGAAACGGGCAAATGAATATCAAAAATTTGTTCCATAATACTGATTGCCAATATTCGCCCCAATTGAGGTGGCACACTGTTGCCCAACTGCTGAATTTGCACCTGCTGATTTCCCACCAAAACATAGGTATCTGGGAAGGTTTGCAAGCGTTTAAGTTCATTGATTGAGAATTTGCGTCCCGTCCAATGAAACGGCCCTGTGTATTGCCCTCCTTGAGCTTTTAGAGTACGAACTGGTGTTTCAGGGTCAGCTTTGTATAAAAAATCAGAAAATTTAGAACGCCAGCTAAATACAGGGTAAGGATAGCCCATTTCTCGAGTATAAAAACTATAATTTAGTCCTGGTGGAATATTTTCGAGCAATGCTCCATATCGCCCACCAATTCCCATAGTCATATCCTGAAAAAATACTCCCTCGAGTGCTTTTTGAGCGCTGTAATACGGTACAGCTCCACTCGAGTCGGGGCCATGTGTGGGGCGGGGGAATTGATATTCACTTTTATATTCACTTTTATCTTTCATTTGATCTTTCATTTGTTGCAAATCCATTTTTAAACCAATAATAAACAAACGCTCGCGGTGTTGTGGAACACCATAATCTGCCGCGTCCAGCAGGCGAGAAAAAAGTTTGTATCCCGCACCTGCAAAAGCAGTCTGTATTTCAGACCAGGCTTCACCTTGTTGCGCTCCCATCAAACCCGCCACATTTTCAAAAAGAAATCCCTTGGGCTGAAGTTGTTTTAGCAAACGCACATATTCAGCAAAAAGCATCCCTTTGGGATCATTGGTTCCTTGTACACCTGCGGCCCTACGCCCTGCCGCAGAAAAAGTTTGGCACGGCGGCCCACCAATAATGAAATCTACTTTCAATTCATGGTTTGGCTGATATGCTCTAATATCTTGGCAAACCACTCGAGTTCCGCCCAACCATCCACCCAAATTTGCATTTTTTTGTAATGTTTCAGCAAATTTTTCTTCAAATTCCACTGTTTCCAAAATTTCAAACCCCGCATCATGAAAAGCAATATCCAAACCGCCTCCACCCGCAAAAAGGCTTAGGACTTGTGGGCGTTTGTTGGGTGCTGTTTGTGTAAAGTAATCCGCAAAATATGAACGCAGCCCTCGAGCAAAATGATCTGGGGCGTATTCTCCAACACCCAAAGCGTCTAAGAGTGCTTGAAAAGGTGCAGGGGTGGTCATAACAGGAAAAAGATCAAACAAAGCATCTTGTAAAGGTGCGCTTGCTTTGCTTTTGGTCATCATTTTGGTCATAATTTCCCCTGCAAACGATACAACACCTCGAGGGCCGCCATTGGAGACAAACGGCTCAGCTCGAGGGAGGCCAGTTCGGAGATAATATCTTGGGCTTGGTTGTCGTTTTGGGATTGCAGGCTAGCGAGCAGCGCTCCCGCCCGTGTGACCACGGCTCCAGGCAGGCCCGCCAATTTTGCCACTCCCACCCCGTAGGACTGGCTGGCTGCGCCCTCCATCACCTGATGGTAAAAGGTCAGGCTGTTCTCCTCCTCGAGCGCCGCCACATGCAGGTTGCACACCCCAGGCAGGCTCGAGGACAGGCGGGTCAGTTCAAAATAGTGGGTGGCAAACAGCACATAAGCACCCAAACCCTGCAAATGCTCGAGGGCAGCCTGGG